>JANMYZ010000694.1:0-2580 GCA_031382605.1 Planctomycetota bacterium
TCCGACTACGGCCAGTTCGTCGGATTCACGGGCCGCTACCATGATTGGGAAACTGGGCTCGAATATTTTAGAGCGCGGTATTTTGATTTGACGTTGGGGAGATTTATTAATCGTGATCCGGCGGGGTATGTGAATGGCAGCTCGTTGTATAATGGATATTTTGTGCCGAATGACCTCGACCCGAATGGTGAGTTGGTGATATTCGTTCATGGTATTGGATCCACTCAGCATCAAGACAAGGCCCCCTATGTCTACGCCGGCATGCAGGATGCGTGGAGAAAAAATGGTTTTCCAACTCAATCAATGATTCAGTTTTTATATGGACCGGCTGGCATATTCGACCCATTTTTTGAAAACGGCCAACGAAATATTTCAGCAGCAAGCGCGCTAAAGTCATTAGTTGATAATTTACAGAAAAGAAGAAGCGGTATAAAAGGATGCGATGAGCCGATACATATTTACGCATACAGTAATGGGGCTATAGTTACAAAACTTGCGCTTACATTAGGAATGAAAGTTGACGGTGTGGTATTCGCTGGCGCAGCATTGGATGCGGACACGAAATTTGGTTCACTTATGAAACAAACACCATACATTTATAACTTTCATAGTAATGAGGACGGAACAAACGTGATGTCTGATGGTGCGGGTAGATATGGATTTAGAAATCCAGATCCGGGTGTAACCAATATACCTGTCCCCAAAGTTGATCATTATGTGGATGATGGATATAAGACGGCAGGATCGAGCGATAGGGTTGATGGATTTACGGAATGGGACTCTAATTACATGGGTAGACGATACGGTGAAATATTGACCGCACCCAGCAACTCGCTTTCAACAGACCTGAAAACAACGCCTTTAGAAGGAGTGCGTCAAGCGGTAACCGGAAGTCCGATACCAACGCAATTTAGCTCGCCGATTGCCCCTGGATATTATCACGCACAATCGGGGGTAAAGTGATTATGAGTTCTAGGAGAAAAGATAAGCAGGATAAAAAAGTAAATAATAACCTAAGTAGGCAGACAGCACCGCTTCTTTTGCTATTTATAGTAGTATGGTTGCTTGCGCCATTCATTGCTGCGTCTTCCGGAAGACTGGACGAGGCAGCGTGGGTGCCATTGTATTGTTTGCCTTCTGGTCTGTCAGGAGTGCTGTTGTGTTTGGTGAGGTTTTGGGTGAATAAAAAATGGCTGAGTATTTTCATTTACGTTATTTTAATCGTACACATTGTTATTGCTTTTGGTTTGCACCCAAGGTGAAGGGCAGACGGACGACATTGTTTTTATTCGCGTTTGGAACGTTGATTTCCTGTTCTCCGAGGATGACAACAACTATGGAAGGACTACAACAACAATGAAAACAAACAAAAGTGAAAACAAACAAAAGAAACAAAAGGACAGGCATTTAATTAGTTGACAGAGCCTTTTTTCCACCACTCTCCCCGCCCATGACCACCGCACGTCGTAAGATCCTTGACCGTGCCACTCCGACGTGGGTGCATTGTAAAAAGGATAACAAAAGGACAGGCATTTAGTTAGTTGACATCGCCCCTTTCCCACCACTCTCCCTGCCCATGACCACGGCACGCCGTAAGATCCTTGACCGTGCCACTCCAACGTGGGTGCATTGTACGTCTCGTTGCGTGCGGCGTGCGTTCTTGGCGGGTGATCGGTTCGAACATCGCAAGGCGTGGCTGGAAGAGCGATTACAGTATTTATCGAAGTGTTTTGCCGCAGAAGTGGCGGGTTATGCGGTAATGAGCAATCACGTGCATGTGATTGTGCGGATGGATGCGGCGATGGCTTCCACGTGGAGCGCGGTCGACGTCGCTCGTCGATGGGCGTCGGTCTATCCCAGGAAATATTTGAGCGATGGAACTCCGGTCTTGCCGAGTGAAGCGGATATTGCGGCGATGGCCAAAGACGGTGTTAAAGTGGGCTTGTGGCGCACGCGGCTGGCGGATCTCGGTTGGTTTATGAAAGCATTTAAGGAACCGATTGCTCGCCGCGCCAATCGCGAAGACGATTGCAGCGGTGCATTTTGGGAGGGCCGTTTTCATAGCGTGCCGTTGCTGGATCAACCAGCCTTGATTGCATGTTTGGCTTACATCGATCTCAATCCGATTCGCGCCAAAGTCGCTGATCGACCAGAAACCTCGCAATTTACCAGCGGTTATCGCCGCATTCGTGCGCGAAATCGCCACCGTGCGGCAGAGAAAATCAAACGACGCGAACCGAAACGCGCCGCCGCGTTATTGGCGAAAGTTGGCTTGGCAACTAACGCCAAACACGCAGAGGACGGTTTGTGGCTGACGCCACTAGCGCGTTGCCAAGTCGGCGAACCGTTGGCGAATAAAACCTTCACACCAGATGATTATCTGACGTTACTGGACGCGACCGGACGATGCTTGAAAGCCGGTAAACGCGGAGCCATCCCGCCAGAATTAGCCCCGATTCTGGCACGACTTGACCTCAGTGTCGACGCCTGGCTGGCGACGATGCTCGGCTGGCGGATGTTTGCGTTCACCAGCGCCATCGGCTCAGCAGCGAGTCGAATCACTGAGGCGGGCAAACGGAA
>JANMYZ010000720.1:0-3941 GCA_031382605.1 Planctomycetota bacterium
GGCCGACAACTACAGAACATGGTGCTCAAAGGATTACGCGCTGCGCCGTTGGTCGCGTGCGTTTCACGCGCAACCCAAGCCGATGTGCAGCGCATTGCTGGACTCGCTCCTGAGCGAACCGGGCTGGTCGCTAACGGTCTCAATCATCCTTATCATCCGCTTCCGCGCTCTCCCGTCATCGCCGCTTTGACCACCCTCGGCATTCCCAGCGACCAACCGTATCTGCTGCATGTCGGCGGTAATCATTGGTACAAAAATCGTCCCGGAGTATTGCGCATCATGGGTGCCCTGCGCCGCTTGCGCGACCATGACAATATGCACCTGATCATGATCGGCGAACCACTCGATGCGACGCTGACGGCAATCGCACAGGAAGAAAATCTCACCAACCATCTGCACACGCGCAGCAACGTAGATAACGATCTGCTGAACGCGCTGTATTGCGGCGCTGCTGGACTGATATTTCCATCGCTGCATGAGGGCTTCGGTTGGCCAATTATTGAAGCCCAGGCCGCTGGTTGTCCCGCGTTCATAGCGAATCGCCCGCCATTGCCGGAAGTTGCGGGGGCTGACGCAGTGCACTTTGATCCGCTCAATCCTGTGCTCGCTGCCGAGGCCATCAGCAAAGCTTTATTACAACGTGAAGCACTCATCGCAGCCGGTTTTGCGAATGCTGCAAAATTTACCACCAGTGCGATGATCGATGGTTATATTGAGCTGTATCAACGAGCACGAACATGAAAATTTTGCACGTCTTACGTTCGATTGATCCCAGCAGCGGAGGCACCTACGAAGGCGTGCGCTGTTTGGCGACCTGCCAACTGGCCATGGGACAAACCATTGAAACCGTCGCGCTTGATCGTCCCGATTTACCACACGCGATGCCAGGACCAGTACATCTTCTTGGGCCGTGTGCTGGAAATTATGGCCGCACCGCAGCACTTGATCAGTGGTTGGAGAAAAACCTCACGCGTTTTTCCGTCGTGCTGGTGCACGGACTTTGGCAATACCACGGATTTGCTACGCGACGAGCCTGCCTTAAAGCCGGAATACCCTACGCCGTGTTTCCACACGGCATGCTTGATCCCTGGTTTAAGCGCCAGTATCCGCTCAAACATCTGAAAAAATGGCTCTATTGGCCGTGGGGCGAATACCGTGTTTTGCGCGATGCGGTGCGGGTGCTGTTTACGGCTGAAGAAGAACGGCTCGCCGCACGTCGTTCGTTTTGGCTGTATCGCGCCCATGAAGCCGTCGTTGGATTCGGTACCGCACCGCCACCGGACCAAGTAACCCAACAACGTGCGGCTTTTCTTGCACGCTTTCCCCAATTAGCTGGTCAGCGTTTATTGCTCTTCCTCGGTCGCATCCATCCGAAGAAAGGTTGCGATCTGTTAATGGGCGCCTTTCGCGACTGCGGTGGCCCATTCACGTTGGTGATGGCCGGCCCCGATCCTGATGGTTTACGCACAACGCTCGAATCATTGGCTGGATCTGCCAGTCAACGCATTATTTGGACCGGCATGTTAGCGGGCGATGAAAAGTGGGGCGCGATTCGTTGCGCGGAAGCATTCATCTTACCCAGCCATCAAGAAAACTTTGGCGTCGCAGTGGTTGAAGCTTTAGCTTGCGGGCTGCCGGTGTTGATCTCGAACCGGGTGAACATTTGGCGCGAAATCGAACAGGATGGTGCAGGTTTGGTGGCGAACGATGATGCACTCGGCTGCACACAACTGTTGCAGGGCTGGACATCGCTTTCCGCGCAGCAGCGCAGCACCATGGCAAGCGTGACCACCGCCTGTTTCGCACAACGCTTTGCCATGGACGCTGCTGCTGCTCGCTTGAACGACGTCCTGGTCGCCGTGACACAAGCCGTGACACAAAAAGCATGACCATACCACCATCTTTTGATTACGACCGCGGCAACACTCGCTGGAGTCTCACTACCAAAATTCGCCGTGGTCTGTGGGCATGCGCTCGCACCGTCGTTTTCCGGCCAACACCCAAGCGCCTGGGCAATCGTTGGCGCTTGTTCGTACTGCGCTGCTTTGGTGCCACCATTGATGGTCGACCGCTCATTCTTCCGAGTGTTCGCATTCTCCAACCATGGCTGCTGACCATGGGGAAAGGCGGGGCGATTGGAGATCACGCCGAAATTTATAATTACACGCGCATTACTATCGGTGCGCACACCGTGATTTCACAGCAGGTCTGCTTAAGCACCGGAAGTCATGACTTCACCGATCCTTTATTTCCGCTGATATGGAAACCAATCACGATCGGTTCGGGTTGTTGGATTGCCGCCCGCGCTTTTGTTCTGCCCGGCGTGACGATTGGCGATGGCACGGTCGTTGGAGCGTGTTCATTGGTCAGCAAAGATCTGCCACCGTGGAGCATCTGCGCTGGCAACCCCTGCAAAGTTCTGCGCCCGCGAACGATGAAAGATGGATCTCATGGCAGCTGAATCGGCGCACCGTGCGCAAGCCTCATCAACACCTTCATCAATGAAGGGGCTTTCTCCACTTCCTCCACTCACCGTCATCATTTTGACGCTGAATGCGCAAGACTCGCTGCCCAAGGTCGTGGAGTCCGTACGTGCCATTGCTCATCGCATTCTCGTCATCGATTCCTTTAGCACGGATTCTACCGTGCCTTGGGCGACGGCGAATGGTTGCGAGGTCGTTCAACATCCCTTCGAACATTACGCCGCTCAACGCAATTGGGCACAGGCTCATGCGGCTCTGGCACCAGATGCGTGGGTGCTCCATCTTGATGCTGACGAAGTCGCCAGCCCGGAGCTTGCCACCAGCATCCGCACCACGCTCGCTGCACCGGTTCATGATGGATATCTTATCCGCCGGTTGACTTATTTTCTTGGACAGCCGATCCGCTACGGTCACATGAATCCGAATTGGCATCTTCGCTTGTATCGCGCAGGTAAAGGTGCCTGTGAGAATCGCATGTACGATCAGCACTTTGTCATGGATGGCGCAACCGGTCGTCTTCACGGACTGATGCACGATCTGCAATTAGTGTCGATTGAGCGTTGGACGGCGGCACATAATCGCTGGTCCACGGCTGAGGCGCAGGAAATTCTCCAAGCGGAAAACGCCGATAATCAACTAGAAGCATCACTCGTCGGCGATCCGCGACAACGGAAGCGCTGGCTGAAAAACCAGCTCTATTATAAAGCTCCGCCGCTGATTCGTCCGTTCCTGTTCTTCTTCTACAATTACATCATCAAACTTGGCATCCTTGATGGTCGAGTCGGATTTATTTACCATACACTTCATGCTTTTTGGTTCCGCTTTTTGGTCGATGCCAAATTGCATGAACTGCGTAGCGAACGTCAGCGCGCAAAATCTTTGTGACCGCATCTCGTCCTCGCCGACCACCACGTCTGGCCATCATTTCCTACAATTATGCGCCAGAGCCGACCGGCATTCCGTTTTACAACACTGGCATGGCGACGTGGTTTGCCGCCCATGGTTGGGATGTCACCATGCATGCGGGGATTCCGCATTATCCATGGTGGAAGGTACCAGAGGCCTATGCCAAACGTGATTTTCGCGGCGGGCGCGCCGACGAAATCATGGATGGTGTGGAAGTGCAACGTGTTCGCCATTTCGTACCGACCGCGCCAGTGTCTGGACGCGCACGCATGCGTTTAGATGCGTCATTTTTATGGCGGACATTCCTGCGCAGTTTCACCCAACGACGCAGACCTGATGTGGTCGTGGTCATTACTCCACCGTTTCTTGGCGGGCTCTTGGGGATGTTTTTAGCGTGGCGTCATCGCATTCCGTTCTGTTGGCATGTGCAAGATTTACAGGTCGATGCCGCGCTGGAACTTGGCATGCTACCGCGCCGACTTGGCGGAATCTTACTGTGGTTGGAACGTTTGATTCTCGCTCGCGCGACCTTGGTCACCACGGTCAGCGCTG
>JANMYZ010000045.1:0-6478 GCA_031382605.1 Planctomycetota bacterium
GATCAAATCGTCAATGACGCCAAACTCCGGTGATGCGGCCCCCATTCGCAAGATTCGCGCATTAGCATCCGCTGCCGGTGGATCGACGGTGGCGCCGGGATTTATTATTTATGGTGGCGATGAGGTGCGACCACTCGGCGAAGACCGCCTTATCCCCTGGCATGGAATCGCCGAAGCCTTAGCGGGGATTCCATGAGCAGCATAAAATCGCGAGTCCGCAGCTAGCTGGCAATTTTCGCAGGTAGGTGACGCTCGCCTCTGGCGCAGACGCCGTAGCCTCCCGCCATGACTGTCACTCTGATCACTGGTCCGCATCAAAGCGGCAAATCGCGGCGGCTGTGGCAACGCTTACGTGCTGAGCCTGCTGGTGCGGCGGTGTTGGTGCGGCCGAATGCGGGGATTCCGCATGATTTGGTGCGTCAGGTGTATGCGTGGTCGGGTCCTGGGTTGTTGCCGCCGATATGGTCATTCAGTGATTTGGTGGAGCGCTGTGTCGCGGCGTCCGATCATCGATTGCGGGTGTTGGCGAATGGTCCGCTGACGCACGTGCTGCGGACGTGGGCGGCGACGCATCTGCGCGGGCCGTGGTCGACCTTGGCGCGTTGTCGTGCGACGGGGCGTGAGTTGGCGGAACTCGTTCGGCGGCTTGATGATCATGGCATCACCACGGCGGATATTCATTTGGCGCAGCGTGGACTGCGCGAACGTGGCGACGTGGCGTTGTGCGATGCTCTGTCCGATGTGCTGGCAGCGCGTGCCTACGTCGATCAATTCGCTGAGTCGCATGCCCTGACGTTGCCTGGGGCGCGCCTGCGTTGGTTGGCGGAATCCGCCGCAGCGCCGGGCGTGGCGGCGATTTATCTGGATGATTTTCAGACGTTTTCTCCGGCGGAGTTGGTGTTGCTGCGCAGTCTGTCGCAGTCGCGAACGCTGGTCATTGCGGCGGTTTCTGATCCGCGTCTGGGTTTGGAGGCATCGCCCGCGGATCGATTGCGTTCTGTTTTGCTAGGTGCGGAGGAAGAACGTCTTCCTGCCATAGCCGCGCAATCGCCGCACGCGCCGTCGGTGCGCGCATTTCTTTCTGCGGCGCTCGAAGAAGGCAGCACCATCGATGCCGCAGCGGTTGAACATTATCGCTATCGCGATTCGTTGCATGCTGGGCGCGCGATGGCGGCGTGGTTGCGGCGTCATCAGGTTGAACCAGCGCAAGCATTGTTGGTAGTGCGCGTCGCGGACGCCGAGGCTTTGGCGGTGGCCGATGCTTTGATTGCTGCTGGGGTTCCCGTCAGCGGACGTTTTCAATTACCGTTTTTAGGAACGTCGCTGGGTGGTGCTTTTGCGGCGCTGGCGACGTTTTGCCGCGAGCAAACCTGGGGTGCGTTTCTTGGCTTGGTGGAGCGGCTGGCGCACAGCGATCCACCAGCGGTTCGTTTAGCGGATCTACGTGGTCCGTGGTCGCACGTGACGCTGGATGAAGGCATGAAGCGGGCGGCAAGTTTAGCCGCAGATGGCACCTGCGATGGGTGGGGCTGGAGCGAGCCGGATCGCACTCGTCCATGGTTGCAGTCGGCGATGACCTGGCTGACGGCGTGGCGCGAACGGGTGCGCGTCGAAGGAACGTGGTGGCAGCGACTGGTATTGTTGGCTGAAAAATTCGACTTATCCGATGGCGGCAGTGGCGTCCTGCGCACCATGAACGAACTGGCGACGCTGCATCCGGTGTCGTCAGAAGATCTGGATGAGCTATTGGGCGCGGCTCGCGTCACGGTGGAACGTGATCATGGAAAAGGCGCGCTGGAAATAACCGACGCTGTGCGTGGTCGGACGTGGCCGCGATCGGTGGTGTTGATTCATGATCTGGAACATGGTCGGTGGCCGACGCAAACCGTCGGTGGGGCGTTGTTGCCGCCGGACGAACGTCGGCATTTAGCGACCTTGTTTGCGCGCGACGTTTATGACGAAGCGGGCAGAAACGCTGGTGAAATAGGCGCATTTCTGGCGGTGGCTGGGCGGGCCAATCAACGTGTGGTGCTGGGCATTCCCTGTGGTGAGCGCGAACCATGCGCCTGGCTTGGGACGCTGGCAGATCAGCTGGGTTGGGATTTGGAATCATTGCGCGAGGACGCCGGTGGCGAAGCCGTTCCGGGTGCACCGCTTGGCATCGCCGATGCGCAAGGCGCGCATGAGCAGGCGCTGTGGTCGGTGGCTCAAGGCAGCCCGCGCTTTTCTTTCATCGTCCCGCCACGCTTGCCAGCAGACCTGCGCTTGAAGGCGTCGGCCTTGAGCGCGTTGTTTCGTGATTCTTTCGCTACGGTCTGCGATCGGCTGTGCTTAGCTGATCCGCTGGCGAATTTGGAATTCATGGAAGAGGGTAACGAGCTCCATGAATTACTCGCCAAGTTGGTTGCCTATCCGCCAAGAACGTGGTCAGCAGAACTCGGTCGATTATTACCGGAGTGGATCGCCAGTAGTGACGACGCGCTGACGCGGGTTGAACGGAGCCGGCTGGCACGTCGATTAACCGACGTGATGGTTGCCGAAGCCGTTGCTGCGGCGCAGACCGCACGACAAGAAGCCGAAGTTCCCGCGACGATTCCCCTGCAAATTCCCGGACATCCGTTACTCCAATTGAAGGGTCGCATTGATCGCCTGGATCGCCTCGCCGATGGCCGCGTCCGTCTGATTGATTACAAGCGCGGCGCCATCAGCGCGCAGGCCAAAGCGTTGACCAATAGTATTGATGGTCAGTTGTTGGGGTATTTGCTCGGCGCGCGCGCTGCCGGATGGGACGCGGAGAGCGCCTATTATCTGTCACTGCGAGCGGGCACACGCGCAGGCTGGGGCACTATCCCGACACCGACCAGCAAAAATACAACGAAAGAAGGAAGTGATCTCTCCGAGCTTGATCGCGTTGCTGGTGAATTGGGCGAAGCGATTGCTGAGCTAGCCAGCGGAATTGCGCATGCCGATGTAGACGGCCGCAGCGCCAGTGACTACGCACCCATCGCACGTTTAGATGAGCTGCGCTTGGACGTGGGCGGAGAGATAGAGACCTGATGGAGTCGTTGTGAGCGTCGATGGGTATGATGTTCTTCGCGGCTTGGCTTTAACCTAAAGACCGCAGTAAGAATTCAAACTTCCACCGCAAAGTTCGTCCGCTCGCCTAGATTCACCGTGCATTGTGACTAGAAAATGTCGCTCCATCATTCCGCGCCATGTCCACTATTCCTCGGCGTCTGTGGCCGGCGCTCGCATTGCTGGGATTTGCCTGCGGTTTGCCGCAACCGTTGATTGATGCGACGTTGGCGACGTGGTTGACCTCGGTGGGGTGGAGCAAAGAAGAGGTCGTGTTGTTCGGTTGGGTGACGTTGCCACTGACCGTGAAGGTGCTGTGGGCGCCGGTGGTTGATCGATTGGTGCCGCCATTTCTTGGACGTCGGCGCGGATGGTTGTTGCTGATGCAGATGGTGATTGTTCTTGGCTTGGTGGGTATGGCATGCACGGATCCGCGGGGTCCGTCGTGGATTTTGCTGGTGTCGGCTTTGCTGGTGGCAGTCGCGAGCGCGACGCAGGATTTGGCCGCGAATGGCTATAATTGTGACGCTCTGCCGCCAGAGAGTTTGCCGGCCGGAGCGGGCGTGTGGGTGTGGGGCTATCGCGTGGCGATGGCGTTGAGCGTGGGTGGCGCGGTGTACATCGCCGGAAAATGGGGTTGGTCGACGGCATACTTAATAATGGCTGGAGGTATGGTGTTCGGTATCGTCGGCACGTTGATGGCTCCATTGCCGCTGCGGAATGATCCACCGTTGTCGTGGGAAGAAGCGCTCGTCGAACCCGTACGTGATTTTCATCGTCGCTTGGGTGGAGCTGGATTGGCGTGGTTGTTGGTGTTCGTGATGTTGTACCGTTTGCCGGATGGCATGGCCAGTTTGCTGATCTCGGTGAAACAAACCGAGATTCTTCCTGACTTATCGGAGTTGGGATTTCTGCGCATTTGGACTGGCATTTTGGGCGCTGGCATCGGCGCGATGCTGGCGGCTGGTTGCAGCGCGCGGCTGGGCGTGCTCAGCAGTTTGTGCTGGCTCGGGATCTTTCAGGCCCTTAGCAATGTCGGATATATCGGGCTCGATCAGCACTGGTGGAGCGGCACCACGGGTCTGGGTGCGGTGATGTTGGTGGATGCGATCTGCGGTGCGGCGGCAGCAGCGGTGTTCGTCGGTTACCTGATGGGGTTCTGCACCGCGCGCACGTCGGCGACGCAATATGCCCTGCTGTTCGCGGTCTATGCTCTGACGCCGCATCTGTTGCGTTACAGCGTCGCCAACGCCATTCCGACCTTGGGCTATACGTGGTTCTTTAGCGCGACCATGATCGTCGCCATTCCTGGATTGTGGATGCTCAGGCGGATGTCGCGGCTGACCTCGGCACCGACGGCTGTCGAGCAGCGCTCAGCTTGACCCGGTCATTGCTCAGGGGACAACGCGGAACTCATGCACGGACTTATTCATGATATTGGCATTGCGGTCATCGCCGCCACCGTGTTGGGGCTGTTGGCGTTGTTCCTGCGCCAGCCGATCATTTTGGGCTATTTGATCGCCGGTGCGCTGGTCGGCCCAGAGTTGGGCTTCAGCCTGATCCATGAAGCAGAGAGCATTGAGATCATTTCTGAAATCGGCTTGATTCTCTTGCTGTTTGTCATCGGTCTGGAAATGCGCATCGGCGAATTATTGTCGGCTGGTCGACAGCTGCTCTTCGCCGGGCTTGGGCAGTTTCCGCTGTGCGTTGGCCTGGGCGTCGGTTTATTTTTGCTGACGGGTTATAGCTTCAGTGGTCAAGGCCACATGGATGGCTTGTATTTGGCGCTGGTTTGTGGTCTGTCGAGCACCGCCATCGTGGTGAAGTTGCTCTACGACAAATTTGAACTCGATACGTTAGCTGGCCGACTGACCATTGGCGTCTTGGTTATTCAGGACGTCTATGCTATTTTGGTGTTGGCGTTTCAGCCGAACTTTTCTGATCCTCAGGCTTGGCCGATCATCAAGGCCCTACTGGCATCGGCGTTACTCTTGACCGCTGGTTTTGTGATTTCGAGTTGGGTGCTGCGCAGGATATTTACCGCGATCGCAAAATCGCCCGAGCTGGTGGTGGCGACCTCAATCGGTTGGTGCGCGTTGGTCGCCGGTGCTGCTGGCGCGATGGGCCTGTCGATTGAAATGGGCGCATTGGTGGCCGGGTTGTCGATTTCGGCATTTCCTTACAGCTTACATGTGACGGCCAAGACCTTGCCACTGCGCGATTTTTTTCTGACGCTCTTTTTCTTATCCTTGGGCATGAAGATTACGGCACCGCGTTGGGATCTGGTTGGTCCGGTGGTGTTGGTCGTCAGCTTTGTCATCGCGTCGCGTTTTCTCTCGATCTATCCGTTGTTGGCGCTGGCTGGCACCGGGCGTCGTACGTGTTTCATCACCAGTTTGAATTTAGCCCAGCTGTCGGAGTTCGCCTTAGTGATAGCGACGTTGGGTGTCGGCTTGGGCCACGTAAAACCTGATATTATTGGCGTGCTGGTCTACGCCATGGCCATCACGGCGGTTTTATCGTCGTATTCCATCCGTGGTTCGCACGTGCTGCATCGCTGGTTCGAGCGCGTGCTGAAAGGTGTTGGCTTGGGGACGCAACGCATCGAGGCTGGAGAGGCCGCATCGTCAGAGCAACATGCCGTGGTGTTGCTGGGCTTCCATCGCAGCGCTCGCGAATTAGTCGATCAGCTCGAAGCGCTCCGTCCTGGGCTGCTGGCGAAATTATTGGTGGTCGACTATAATACCGAAGTGTTGGCGGAATTGAAAAAACGTGGAGTAGCGGTGGCGTTCGGCGATCTTGCCAGCGCGGATACGTTGCATCACGTACACCTCGACCGTGCGCGGCTGATTATCTCGACGATCCCAGATATGCTGCTGAAAGGCACCGATAATCTCAGTTTAGTGAAGACCTGTCGCGCTCTCGCGCCAGAGGCGCACATCATCGCTATCGCGGATCATGCCGAACACCAACAACGTCTGCACCAGGCCGGTGCGAGCAGCGTGATTTTGCATTACGCATTGGTTGCCGAACGATTAGTCGAACACGTGGAAAGCGCAGCCGAGGAATAAACCGGTTCGCCGTCGTCCGTGGTGGAAACATTCTGTTCAACCCCGCCTGACCCCGCTCAACATCGCCCGAAAATGGACAAATGTTGTCCGCGCCCCGTAGGGGCAGCTCGATAATAGCCCTGCACTTTTAGTGCAGGGAACAGGCGCGCGTGATTATTTTCAGTCCCGTAGGGACGGCTGAAGCCACCCGCGTTTCAGCCGTCCCTACGGGACTATGATCATCTCCAACCATATACCCGGCACTGAAGTGCCGGGCTATTTTCATGGCGTCCCGCTGGGACGCGAGAACACGCGAGAACGCGCGAGAACATGCGAGAACACGCGAGAACGGG
>JANMYZ010000105.1:0-2088 GCA_031382605.1 Planctomycetota bacterium
GCGGCGGTGGTGGTGGCGGAGGCTGTGGCCTTGGCTCCGGCCTAGCCGGTTTGATGGGCCTGACCATGGCAATGATGGCTTTCATGCGCCTACGAAATCGTCTGCGCTAAAGCGAAATAAGGCGCGGTAAAGCGTGATAAAGTGAGAGCGAAAAAATCTCCGGCGCGGCCTTCGCGCCGGAGATGAGAACGCAAAAAACGTGGAGTGGACATTCAGCGAAGCGTACGCTTATCAGCGAAGCGTACATTTTAGGCGAAGCGCGTATCTGCCATTCGCTCCCAGTTGCATTTATTTCAGCGGTTATTTACGAACAATTTCCGAGCGATGACAGGACGGTGAGAGACCCGTCGCAATAATCGGTTTGATCTCAATGATGGGTATTCATAGTTAGCCAGACTTTATCCATGACCATCAATTTTCGATTACATCCAGTGACTTTTCCCGCTTGCACCAGGATGGCGCTTTTACGTTTTTGGTTGGTGTACTGGTGGTGGTTTTTCGCGCTTCTTCCGTGGATGTTGGTACGGCAAATTGGAATAACCGTAGCGGACTGGTGGTGGGCGTGGCGTACGGCTGGACGTACCTACCGATTTTTTGATGGGCGTTTGGTGATCGGCTTCGTCGGCAATCACGAACTCTTGGTCACCGCCGGAATGTTTGGCGAACGTTTTACTTGGTTGCGTTCGGGTGACGTGGTTATCGATCCAGGGCCAGCTCGCTTCCGAGCAACGGTTCAGGCGGGGGTCGCCACCGATGTTCCGCCTGTGCTGATCGTCTGTACCCATTTGCATGAGGAGCACATTGGTAATGCGGCGATTCTCGCCCAGCACTATGGCATTCCGATCATGGCGGCTTTGTTAACTTGTGAGGCTATCCGGCACCCACCGATCTTGCCTGCAGGTCGTCAAATGATGATGGGGCAAGCGAAAGCCGCTGGATCTGATGTTCGCGTCGAGGTAGTTGGCGATCATCTTCATACCGCACAATGCAGTTTAGAAGTCGTTGCGGCTGATGGACATTGTCGTGACCATATTGTTCTCTTTTCTCGAACT
Organism: Planctomycetota bacterium; assembly: GCA_031382605.1. Classification (GTDB taxonomy): domain Bacteria; phylum Planctomycetota; class UBA11346; order UBA11346; family UBA11346; genus BOG-1363. The sequence goes on from JANMYZ010000105.1 coordinate 1,053, forward strand.
GAGGGTATTTTATTTGCCGGTGATGCTTTTCTTCATGAATTGTTTACCTCTCCAAATATGGACGCCGACCATCGCGCCTGGATCGTCACGCTCGAACGACTGAATGCATTGCCGGTGCGAACGCTGGTTGGTTCGCATGGTGCAATTTTGACCTGCGACCCAGCCATTCCTTTGGTGCCTGGAGTGGTTCGACGGGCAGATCCGCGCGCGTTGATCGCGGCGAAACTCGGATTTTTACGTTGGGCACAGGCGGTGGTGAGCGACGGAGAACAGCGCGGCTTGCCCTATAGTGTTATTGAGGCGACGTTGTTTCCGTGGCAACGTGGCTGGGCATGGCGCACGTGGTTTCATGATGAGGGTTTTCGTCTGTTGACCTGTGGCGAATTTTCACGCACGCATTTAGTTCGCTCATTGTCGGCAACTCCTGAGCGAGTGCCCGTTCGTTTTCCCGCTTTTCTCAAATTAGCGAAACCGTTGGCGGCACTTGGACCAGAGTTACTCCGTATTCATTTGCTCGCTGGTCGAGCGGAATCGGTGTTGGTCATCGCTGGGTCGATTGGCATCAGTGCGGTAATTCTCGGACTGGCAGCACACGGTATGAGTTGGTCGTCCCTGCTGCCAACATCATTGGCGGATGCGGCACCGAGTATGATCGTGGGCGAAGCCTGGGGTTCGTTGGCAGTGGTGCTGACAGCTTGGATTTGGTGGTGGTCCGTGATCGGCGGCGCAATTACGCGACGTATGGCTTTAGCGATTATTGGCGACGCTCCCGAACCGTGGATGGCAAGTTTACGTTGGTGCATGCGGCCTGTAATGCTGGTGCCAAGCGCGCTCGCAAGTTTTTGTTTACTCGCTCTCGCCGTTGCTGACGCGTGGCCGTGGTTCTTGCTCGCTTTGCCGCCTGTATGGTTGATTGCCGGAGTGCTTTACGCTGGATTGTGCCTGCCGCCGGGACGGCTTGATATCGCGTTGACGGAGCTGTTGGCATTAGCAAAAAATCCGCTGCCGTTCATCCGTCGGCAGTTTCTTTTTCTGC
>JANMYZ010000051.1:0-2422 GCA_031382605.1 Planctomycetota bacterium
GTCGCACCTCATCGCCACCATAAATAATAAATCCAGGCGCCACGCTCGATCCACCAGCAGCAGAAGCTAATGTGCGAATTTTGCGAATAGGGGCCGCATCCCCGGAGTCCGGGGTCATCGACGATTTGATTTCAATCGGGATTAAGGTGGAGCCACTTCCGATCACCACGTCGACTTCGATGCCGTCGTGCGACCGCCAGAACCACAGATTATCTTTTAGGCCACGGTGAAGGCGGGCCTTGAGCACTTCGGACATGCACCACGTTTCAACCAACGCACCCCAGTTAGGATGTCCCATCAATTGCTGAAGGTGGGAGATATGAAGTAAGCGGCACGCAAGCCCAGAGTCCAAAAAATACAGCTTCGGCGCCTTCGTAATGCGCTTGCCAAAGTTACGCTCGTGCGGTCGCTGCAGTCGAATCACGTAACAGGCCTCAAGCACGCCAAGCCAAGCCGCGATGGTTTTATGATCAATTCCCAAAGTTTTACCGAAGATCGAAAGATTCACCGACTGCGCTGTGTGCGCGGCGCACAGATGCATGAAGCGGCCAAAGGCATGGCGATCACGAATGCCCAGCAACTGACGGACATCACGGTCGATGAAGTCGGCGATGTATTGGTCAAGCCAGCCCACTGGCTCTGGCGCGCTTTCATCATACAGGCGCGGATATCCACCACGGAAGACCGCTTCCGCCAGCGTGCGCGGCTTGCGCGTGCTGGCAGCTAACTCGGCAAACGACAACGGCAGAAGCTCCAAGCGAACGACCCGGCCAGCAAGCGACTCGGCGAGTGCTCGCCCCAGCTGAACTTGGTGAGAGCCTGTCAGAATCCATCTGCCACGCGTGCGATCCGCATCCACCCGCGCCTGCACGTAGGCCAGCAACTCAGGAACGTATTGGACTTCATCAAGGATCGCGCCGTCGGGAAAACGCGCGAGGAATTGCACCGGATCCTGTGCTGCCGCCACCCGCTCAAAAGGATGTTCTAGGTTCGCATACTTCAGATCCGGCGCTGCGGCCTGCGCCAGGATAGTTTTCCCTGATTGCCGCGGCCCCGTGATGGCAAGGACCGGGTAACTCAGTCGATGCAGCGGAACAAGAGCTGCGAGGGAGCGCGTCAGGATGGTCATGTTTTGCATTCTGGGAATTTCGTTACCAGAATGCAATATTATTCATAACCACATTTCTGACAGCATATTGCGTTTTGACACCGGTACAGATTTGGCCCTGAATTGACGAATAGTTCAGACGCAGGCAGGCAGGTAGACCAACGCCCTTTAGCCGACGCCAAGTTCCTTCATGAACACTTCGTCAACCCATTTGGTGGTGACTTGGTTATTCAAGAACCGTGCGTCTTTCAATAAACGTTGATGGAAGCCAATGGTGGTTTTCGGGCCTTCAATGATGTATTCGCCGAGTGCGAGTTGCAGCAACTGGATGGCTTCTTCGCGGGTGTCGCCGTGGACGATGAGTTTGGCGATCATCGAGTCGTAGTTGGGTGGAATGGTGTAACCAGCGTAGCAATGACTGTCGACGCGCACGCCTTTGCCGGAGGGCGCGACGTACATGCTGATTTTTCCTGGGTGAGGAACGAAGCCTTTTTCCCAGTCTTCCGCGTTGATGCGGACTTCGATGGCGTGGCCTTCGGATTTAATGTCTTCTTGCTTGAAGCGCAGTGGTTCACCGGCTGCGACCAGGATTTGATGCTTGATCAAATCAAGGCCGGTACACATCTCGGTCACCGGATGTTCGACTTGGATACGGGTGTTCATTTCCAAGAAGAAGTACGCTTTGCGGTCAAGGTCGTAGATAAATTCGACGGTCCCAGCGTTGTAATAGCCTGCTGCCTTGGCGAGTTTTACCGCGTCAGCGCACATTGCTTTGCGCGTGGCTTCGGTGATCACCGGACTGGGGGATTCTTCGACCAATTTTTGATGACGACGTTGGGTCGAACAGTCGCGTTCGCCAAGCGCCACCACGTTGCCATGTTGATCGCCAATGATTTGAATTTCGATGTGACGTGCGCGTTGAACGTACGCTTCGATGATGCAATCAGCGTTGCCAAAAGCCGCTTCGGCTTCGCGCTGAGCCGAGATCAAACCACTGACCAAACTGGCATCATTGTGGGCAATGCGCATGCCGCGTCCGCCGCCGCCGTTGGTGGCTTTAATCATCACTGGATAGCCGATTTTTCGCGCAACCGCGATGGCTTCTTCTTGCGATTTCACTGGGCCGGTCGAACCAGGAATGGTCGGTACGCCGCTGGCATGGGCGAGCGCCTTGGCCTTGGCCTTGTTGCCGAGGGCTTCCATCGACGACGACAGTGGACCGATGAATTCGATTTTGCAGTCACGCACCACCTGGGCGAAGTGGCTGTTTTCTGAGAGGAATCCGAAGCCCGGATGAATCGCGTCGACGTCGGC
>JANMYZ010000062.1:0-4122 GCA_031382605.1 Planctomycetota bacterium
GGTAAAAGCGCATAGCCCTGCGAGCAGCGCGTGGAAACGGCCGAAAACTGAGCTGTCGGAAATGACACCGCCAACCCTGCCGAACCGCGTCAGCCCCGATGGACGACGGGTGAGCACGGACAAAATCACCCGCTCAGCGACGACCACCTCTCCCATCAGCTCCAACTGGAAACGCCCGACCGCTGGCGGCACCGAGTCAACGCCCAGCGTGGGTGCGCTCCCCGTTCGTTCCTCATCAACCTCAGTGCCTGCTGCGCTGCCGCCAAGTGCAACGCCGCCAAGTGCTGCACCGCGACCAGCGCTTTCGCCATTGATCGCTGGCGTGTTGATCGTTCTTGGGCTGATCATTATCGGCCTGTTGATCGCGTTGCTGCTCAAATAAATCTGCTTTTTCGTGGCACGGGCATCTTGCCCGTGGACGTCATCGTTCGCGTCGAACCACGGGCAAGATGCCCGTGCCACGGAAAATCGTTGAATTGGCCTGATTTCTACCGTGGCACGGGCATCTTGCCCGTGGTTCGACGCGAACGATCACGGGCAAGATGCCCGTGCCACGGAAAAGCACCTGAGGCAACCGCCTTAGCTCATCAGCGCTGTCCTAGCGCCGCCAGCGACTACGTGAATACGTTGAAAGCGCGACTTGTCGCGCCTATCCGCCGCGCTCTGATCACTTCACTATGATTCACCTTGGCGTTAACATCGATCACGTCGCCACCGTTCGGCAGGCGCGTAAATCCAACGAACCAGATCCGGTATTGGCCGCGCATCTCGCCGAATTGGGCGGAGCCAACGGCATCACCGTTCATCTTCGGCAAGATCGCCGACACATCCAAGAGCGCGATGTGCGATTGCTGCGCGAAACCGTGCAGGGCGTGCTCAATCTCGAAATGGCTGCGGGCGAGGATATTCTTGGTATTGCGCTTGCCGTGATGCCAGACGAAATCTGTTTGGTGCCAGAACACCGGCAGGAATTGACCACCGAAGGCGGACTGAAATTATCGCTCGACGATCACGTTTTGCGCTCGTGCATCGATCGCATGAAAACGGCTGGTACGATGGTCAGCCTCTTTATTGAACCCGACGCAGCGACCGTGCGCATGGCCAAAGCCATCGGCGCGGACGCCATCGAATTGCACACCGGCACCTGGGCCAACGCCTTTGCTCATTGTCGCGGCGATGAGCACGATGATCACCTCGTGCAACAGCTCAGCCGCTTAGAAGAAGCCGCCGACCTCGCTGCTACCCTCGGCATTCGCCTGCATGCGGGCCACGGCATCACCTATCAGAACGTCCGCCAGCTTTTGCATCTGCCGTTGCTGCGCGCGCTCAACATCGGTCACAGTATTGTCAGTCGTGCGGTGTTATTGGGGATGGAACGCGCCGTCGCGGATATGCGGACGTTGATGGATAAGGGGCCGGGCTGAGATTGGACCGAAGGCCTCGGCGAGAATGACCACCAGTTCGGCAGTCGGCCGCAGAGCACGAGCCGCTGGCCGAGGTATTTTCGCTAGCGTGTCGGGCAGAGGACTACAGCCTTCGCGTCCCTTACGGAGGTCTTCATGGCCACAAAGCCATTCAGCGGTTCTATCGTCGCCGTCGTCACCCCATTCAAGAACGACCAGGTCGATTTTCCGGCGCTGAAAAAGTTGGTCGAATGGCACATTGCTCAGGGCACCCAGGGCATCGTCCCGTGCGGCACCACGGGTGAAAGCTCGACCTTCAGCCACGACGAACAACACCGCGTCATCGGCGAAGTGGTGCAAACCGCCGCCGGACGCGTGCCGGTGATCGCTGGCGCAGGTTCGAACTCCACGCGTGAGGCCGTGAGCTTAGCCAAAGCCGCTGAAAAGCTCGGTGCGGACGGCATTTTGACCATCACCCCGTACTACAACAAACCAACTCCCGAAGGTTTGTTTCAGCACTTCAAAGCCGTGCGTGAAGCGACCAAACTGCCGATGGTGCTCTATAACGTTCCGGGCCGCACCGGCATCAACATGCTGCCAGAAACCACCGCGCGGGTGAACAACCTCGGCGGCATCGACTCGGTGAAAGAAGCCAGCGGTTCGCCCGATGCGGTCACTGAATTAATTGGTCGCGGGGTGCGCGTGTTGTCGGGCGACGACGGCATGACGTTGCCGTTTATGGCTATCGGCGCAGCTGGCGTCATCAGCGTCGTTGCCAACTTCGCGCCGCGTATCATGCGCCAACTGTGCGATGCCTGCGCCGCCGGCAATCTTCCTGAGGCCCGTCGCCTGCATCAGATCGTTGCTGATCTTGCTCGCGTCGCCTTCAGTGAAACCAATCCGATCCCGGCCAAAGCTGCGGTCGCGGCCCTTGGTCTTATCCAAGAAGAATATCGCCTGCCGATGCTGGCGATGACTCCGGCGAAAAAAGAAGAGCTGCTGATCACCATGAAAAAGCACGGCCTGTTCGCCGCCGCCAGCGCCTGAGGAAGCGCGATGGCGCTCACCCTCGCAGACCGGATTACCCTCGCACGCCTTGGGCTTATGCCCTTGGCGGTCGCGTCGTATCTGTACCTACCCATTGAGCACTGCCTGTGCTTTTGGTTCTGCGGTTGGCTCTGCGCTTTTGCTGAAATCACCGACTATCTTGACGGAAAAGTCGCCCGCGCCCGTGGCGAAGTCAGCGACTTCGGCAAATTAGCAGATCCCTTTTGCGATGTCATTTATCGCATCGGCATCTTCATGGTTTACCTGTTGCCAGTAGCTGGCGTCGGATATCCGATCGCCGCCGTTGGAGGAACTGTCGTCGCCAACACCATTGGCTACGTCGCCACCAGCAGCAGCAGCAACGAGGTCCAGCAAAGCATTTATATGCTCACCGATGGCACCGTCGGAGCCGGACTCGTTCCGTGGTTCCCGGTTTTTCTGATGGTGCTGCGTGAATTGATCGCCGGTGCATTACGCGCCATGACCGCCGCACGCGGATTAGTCTTAGCCGCCCGAACGTCAGGAAAAATCAAAGCGTGGTTTCAAGGCGTCACCATCATCAGCGTGATGGGATTGCCCGCGTTCTGGTTTCGCTTGGAACCATGGCATCTCACCTACGCGTTCTGGGCGACCTGGGCATGCGCGATTTTGAGCGTCGGATCGATCATTGAATATATCTGGGTTAACCGCCGCATCTTGGGCCAACTCGCTGAGAAGAAACGAACGAATTGACAGGCCAGCATAGGCGGAACCAAAGCGAAGACCACGAATGGAGATGTGCTAACCCCAGGCCAGCGTAGCCGGAACCCAAGCGAAGACTACGATCGGAGAAGTCTAACCACAGAGGGCACAGAGGGCACAGAGGAAAATCAGAATGCCTTTCTCTGTGCCCTCTGTGCCCTCTGTGGTTTAGACCTTCCCCTGCATTCTTTCCTTTCGTACGCGTAGCGATTTCTTCGGATAGCACGGAGAAATTGAACCTTAGTACTACAGAGGGCACAGAGAACAATTAAACTGCCTTTCTCTGTGCCCTCTGTGCCCTCTGTGGTTAGCACTTCTCCAGCTTCCTCTTTTATTAGTTATTTTTCAATTCGCTGGATTCGGCAGACGCCGCCGGCGCAGCTACGGTGTTTCGCGACCGTCGCATAAAGATGACGGAGCAACGGCATGACTATCGGTGCACGCGCCATATTCGCTAGGTCGTGTGGAAAACCTAAGCCCTCAGCAATAACGACGACGGCCTCAGCGCCGCCGATCACTTCGCCGCGTGCGGTGATCAGTTTCATTTCGTCAGGAGTTCCGCGCAGATTCAAGCGTCGCTGAATCAGCGGTGATTGCAGGGTCGCTAGACGAAATCCAGCGCGGCGCAGACGATGACCCCAACGTGCGACAAAGCCGGTGCAGATCGAGCACTCACCGTCATAGCAAACGATTCCGCGCCAACGGCCGTTCATGTGCCGGGCACCGGGTCACCTGGGAAAAAGCTCTCGAACAGACCAAGGTTATTACCTGCTAAGCCCGACGCGAACCAGATGCCCAGGGCGAGAAACGCCAACGCGATCATCAATCGACTTACGCCGACCTGGGCAACTTCCGAATCGCCGTTGAAGCGTAATTTACCCAACACATACACCGCGATCACCAACGACACTGCTGACCAGCTCGCCAAGGT
>JANMYZ010000109.1:0-23048 GCA_031382605.1 Planctomycetota bacterium
CATCGATGTGCAAGAACGCTTTCTGAAAGTCGTCCCCGCCATCGCTGCTGATCAAAGCGTTGGTCGCAACTGCCGAATCCTGCTGCAAGCAGCTGGGCTATTACAAATTCCCAGGTTGTTGAGCGAACAATATCCCGCCGGCCTTGGCCCCACGTTGGCACATATCATCGAAGCAGCGCCAGACGTTCCGCGATTTGCGAAGATGCACTTTAGCTGCGTTGAAGATCCGGCGCTGGCGATCGCGATCGACCAACTTGGCCGTCAGCAATTGGTCATCGCCGGCATCGAAGCCCATGTCTGCATCCTGACCACCGCAGCTGATTTGATGTCACGTGGTTACCAAGTCGTGATCGCTGGTGACGCCATCGCCAGCCGCGAACCAAGCCATGTGACCATGGCCATCGCCGCGCTGCGTGATCTAGGAGCCCTGGTTTTACCGACTGAAACCATCGTTATGCGCTGGCAGCGCCAAGCCGGCGTCGGCTGTTTCAAAGCACTCGCTCAGCTTATTCGTTAACAGCCGTCATCCTGGCCATTTCATCCGCAGTGATTTCGCGCATGGTGCCGAGCGCCAAATCAGCGGGCAATTCCAGACCTCCAATTTGATCACGGTGCAACTGCACGACCTCGCCGCCTAATTCGGCAATCATGCGCCGGACTTGGTGGTAACGGCCTTCGCTCAAAAAGAGCGTCGCCAAACTCAAGCCGTTGCGATCGTTGCCCTGAAGTTCAAGCCGCGCCGGCAACGTGGGATTCTGATCGTCACCCAAAGTCATGCCTTTGGCACAACGAGTGACCGCGTGGTGGGATAGCTTACCGCTATACACGATGCGATAGCGCTTTTCTAAATGCCGACGTGGATTGGTTAAGGTATGAATCAGGCCACCGTCCGAGGTCACCACTAAAAGCCCGCTGGTATCACGATCGAGTCGACCGGCGCTCTCCAACGACAGATGTTGAAAATTCGTTGGGATTAATTCCTCAACCAACGGCGCTTCTTTGGGATCATGGCTGCAAGCAAAACCCAGCGGCTTATAGAGCAGCAACGTTGCGGTCGCCACGCCAACCGCGACCTCACGACGATCGACGGCGATGACTCGACCATCGATATGTAAGCCGTGATCTCGGCATACCACGCCATCAACCGACACCCGGCCACGGCGAACTAAATCGCGTGATTGACTACGGCTACCGAAACCGCGGTGACTGAGAAAGGCGTCAAGTCGAGTGCTCATGGGGCGGGGACCGTATGGCGTTGGCCAAGGACGCTAGGGCCGGCGTACCGCGAGCAGCTTGAAACCGCCGTTTTGTGAGAGGGTCTCAAATTTTCCTAAGGCGGCTAAATCGGCCTCGTAGGGCAACTGACGATTGGCGACCACCAATAATCGCCCGCCAGAAACCAGGGCTCCCATGGCTTGCCGGAACATCGCGCGAGCAACGGAAAAATCGACGGCGGTGCCGGCATGGCACGGCGGATTCGCCAACACCAAATCGAAGTCGGCCATCGGCAACGCTTCAGCCACATCCCACCACGCCACCGTCGCACGCGTATGCAGACCCAGATCGTGATCAGCAAGATTCATGCGTACGGCATCGATCGCCCGCGCGTCCGCATCAACGAAACACGCGTGTGCTTGCGGCCAACGCAACAGCGCATTCAGACCGAGGTGTCCGCCGCCACAGCCAATATCAAGGATACGCGAGGGCGACGGATTTTCCTCCGCTAAACGCGCCACTAACAACGCGGTTCCTCCATCAAGAACGCCGTGACTGAAAACCCCAGGCGGCACCAGAATCGACGGCGGCTGAGGATGCGCGTGAGTCGCTTCCCACAGCGGCACGGCCTTCACTTCGCCTTGCTCCAACTGCTGCGGTTCGGCGCTGCGATGAAACAACGCGACGCGCGCATGCGAATGATTCGCCAACACCTCCACCGGCTGTTGCAGCGCGGCGGCTAAACGTTTCACCCAAGAAACAATGCCAAGCTCGTTGCTACCGGTCACCAATAAACGACCGCCGGGAATCAGTGCGCGCCAAGCCTCGTTCAGCGTCTGCCACGTCGCCTCGCGACCTTTCTGAATGCGTACCAAGGCCTGAGAAAACGAACCAGCAGGAATCTTGCCATCACTGCGATTGTTTATTTTTTCGGACGTGGCTGCCAAATGATCGCCGCGCCACGGTAAAATGGCCATTCCGCCATGACGACGAACCGCCTGCCAGCCGTTCCATTCCACCAATGGCTGCGCAACGATAGCGCCCGCATCTAGCGCCGGATCTTCCGCTGCTTCCAAAACGCGCGCAGGGCCGCTCATGTCTGAGACGATGATTCACCATCGCCGCGCAATTCTTCAAGCCGCGCGCGGTAACGATCCAACTGAGCCTTGGCCTGACGCACTGATTTGAGTCCGACTTCATAACGCCCAAGAGCCGCCTCTAAGCCAAGGTCCCCTGTTTCTAAAGCCGTAATGGCCTCTTCGATGAGTTCGAATTGATCTTCGATGGATAGTGCTTTGGCCATGGCCAAGAGCCTAGAACTCCAGCCACGTCGCGCCAGCAACCCTGACGATCACCCAGGACAACTCCCGGCAGCGTGTGACATCTGAACTTTTTCGCCGCCGCTGCTTGGGCCTTGCCGCGCGCGAATGGCCGCCCTAATCTCAAACCACGTTGCTCAGGCTCTTCGGCTTGAAAGACTTTTTCTCATTTCTTCACCGTCGCACCAACTTATTACAGAACGAATCGATGAAATCAGGCCTCACCATTACTGAATCGCACATCGACGATGTCCTGGTGCTCAAGCTCAGCGGCTACCTCGACGGCCATACCTTTGTTGAGCTCGAAAAATCCCTCGACGCCGCCATCAAAGGCGGTTCGCACCGAGTCGTCATCGACCTGGCAGAGCTCACCTACATCGCTAGCGCCGGGGTTGGCGTTTTCATCAATTCACAACACCAAGTGCGCAAACACGGCGGCAGTTTGCAGTTGGTCAACCCAGCCCCAAGCGTGCGCGAAGTATTCGGCATCCTTGGCCTTGAAGTGATTTTCACCATTCATCAGACGGTCGATCAAGGCGTTCGCGCGGCACGTAAATAATTTCAGCTGACGACCCACAAGCGCTTCTTCGCCTTCAGCGTCGCTCACCCACGAACCTTTCGCCCTGGAGTTCGCCATGTTCACCAAGGACCTGGAACGGCTCGTCCGCAGCATGGCTGCGCAACGCCTGGATCCAGATTACATTCGTTACTATCTGATCGAAACCTACCAGCTTGATTCCAAGACCGTTGATGCGGTCTTCAAGGCCCAAGGAATCGGTAAGACGAAGGAAAAATTTTCCACCAAGCTGTCATCCGAAGCCAACGGCGGCGAAGTAAAAGTTCCACGCAAACCGTTCAGCTGATTTTTGCGACTCACGGACGAGTCGCTCGCACCACCGAAAAAAAACCTCTCGTTATCTGATAGGTGCGCCTGGTCGCGATAGCGGCGCCTCGTCATCTGGGGTCGCAATCATTCTTTCAACGCATGCCGGGCAACGCTCGGTGATTGGCTGCCAAGCAGAGCGCGACATCATCCCGACCAATGAAGCTGCTGATCGTCGAATCTCCGAATAAAACACGCAAGATTCGTGAATTCTTGGGTTCCGACTATCGCGTTGCGGCGTCCTTTGGCCACGTGCGCGATTTGCCGATGAGCGGTGACTTGGCGGTTACCTTCGTCAACGGACGCGTGGTGCCACGCTACGAACCCTTGGATCGCAGCCGCGACGCCATCGCTGAACTACAGCGACAGGCCAATCAGGCTGACGAGGTCTTGCTGGCAACCGACCCTGATCGTGAGGGCGAGGCGATCGCATGGCACCTGAGCCAAATACTTGGTGAGCGTCCGTATCGACGTGTCGTTTTTCATGCGCTGACCAAGGCCGAGGTGGTGAAAGCGGTGGCGAACTCGCGTTTGCTCGACACGCATTTGGTTGACGCGCAACAAGCTCGACGCGTGCTCGATCGCGTGGTCGGTTGGCTGGTCAGTCCCACGTTGCGCCAGCTGGGAAAAGAAGCGAAAAGTGCTGGACGCGTTCAGTCGGTCGCGCTGCGTTTGGTTGCAGACCGCGAACGTGAAATTGGGAAATTCAATACCGTGGGTTATTTCATTCTTGCCGCGACGGTGGAAAAACCTGGCACGCCGCCGCCTTTCGTCGCGCGTTTGGCAATCTGGAAAGGCGAACCACTCGCCCAGCGCATCACCGACCAAGCGATCGCCGAACGCACGGTGGAGTGGTGTCGCAAGCAACGTTGGCAAGTCGTTACCTGCGAGCGCCGCGAACAATTCCGTAATCCACCGCCGCCGTTTAGCACCGCCACCGTACAACAAGCCGCATCGGTTCGCTTGGGACTCAATCCTGATCAGACCATGAAATTACTGCAGTCGCTCTTCGAAGGTGGTCACATCACTTACCACCGAACCGACTCGGTGGCGCTGTCGCCCGAAGCCATCAGCGCCGCACGCAGCGTTATCGCTCAGCGCTTCAAACCACTGTATTTACCCAGCCAACCGGTCATCCACGCAACGAAATCGGCGAATGCACAAGAAGCGCACGAAGCCATTCGTCCAACCCACGCCGAGTCCGGACCCGATACGCTGGGCGGCGCTCTTGAAGCCAAACTGTACCACTTGATCTGGAACCGTTTTATCGCCAGCCAAATGGCGAGCGGGCGTGACCAACTGACCACCATCGACATCGCGTGTGCGCCTGGCGCGTGGTTGGTTGAAGGAAAGAAACCTCAGCCGATGGGGATTTTTCAGGCCAAAGGTAAAGTCGTACTGTTCGATGGTTGGCGGAAACTGACCGGCAGCGATGAAACCGACGAGCCAGCCAAAAAAGGTCGCGGCAAGACCAAAAAAGATGATGACGATGAATTTGTCGGTGAGTTGCCGATGTTATCCCCAGGCGACGTGGTTGATCTGAAAGAACTCGAAGCGCTGAGTCGTGCGACCAAACCGCCACCTCGTTATACCCAGGCATCGTTGATCAAGAAGCTTGAGAAAGAAGGCATCGGCCGTCCATCGACCTACGCCGCGATCATGCGTACGATCTTGGAACGCTTCTATGTTGGCGAGAAACAACGTAAATTATTCGCCACCGAACTTGGCATGGCGGTGACGGATTTCCTGGTGCGACATTACGGCGGCAACTTCATCGATCTGGGATTTACCGCGCGCTTGGAAGCCGACCTCGATCGCATTGCCCGTGGCGAAACTGCCTGGGAAAAAATCGTTACCGACGCCAGTCACGCGGTGCTGACGCTGGCCCAACGCGCGGGACTGCGCGGAAATCCTTTGATTGAGAGCCGTACGTAAACGGACAGAACAGGCGGCAGAACCAATCGCGGCAGAACGCCTACGGTCCTGTGCGCACGAATTCTATCGACCAAAAATTTCCGAGTTCATTGAGTGGACCGTGAAACAACATGCGCAAATCATGGATTCCAGCGGTCAATGAAATGCCGCTGAGCGTTGACGCTTTCGCCGTATCCCAACCGCCGGTGTCTTCCAGTTCCATGGCATTTCCGACCGCTTTTCCGTCGACTTCACATTCAACCCGCGATTTCAGCGCATTGGCGCCAAGCACTTTAGAATATTTCACCGTCACCGCGTAAGTGCCGGCGGTTTTCGCGTTCATCGTATAGCGCAACCATTCACCGCCAGAAACCTCCGCAACGACCGGAACTCCGTGAATCGCTTGAACGGTGACCGCTTCCGAACGATACATGGGACGGATTTGCACGTCCTCTCGTTCCTGAAAAGCGACGCCATTGGCGCCACGATCAAAATCAGCAAACAGCCATGTCCCAGGAACGTCATGCGCTTGGCCAGCCGGAAAAGCGTTGGTCCACGCTCCATTGACGACCGTAAAAATAGACATGCCCATGAATTGCGGTGAGCCCTTCTTTGCTTTTGCCATCAACGCTAAGACGCCCTTCGTCACCGTCGCGGTCAAGGGTCCGTACGCTTCCCAACCATTTTTCGGCAGTTGACCAATGCCCTGAAGCGACGCGTCGTTCAGCGTCACGTCAAACATGCGACTCTTGGCGGGGCCGGTCTCCATGACGTAGAGCGTCACGTTATACCGACCATTGGCGACCCGCTGGTTGATCTCCAGATCGGTTGATTTTGCCGCCGCGCCGGTTTTTAATAATTCTTTCATCGCAGCATCGACCATGGGGATTGGGTCACCAGACGAGGTCACTCGACGGCTATTATAAATGACCAGATCGGTGCTTTCTGCCGCCTTTTGCGCCGTCCACTGATTACCCGCTATTTGCACGGCATTGCCGCCGAAGTTCACCGCTTTAATAAAATGCGACTGCCCTTCGTCATACTCGGTGAGCGCGGCTGCTTGCAGAGTAATGTGACCGTCACTCGCCTGGGCGGAACGATAGCCGATGGTCAGGGTTACGCCTGCTTGTTTCGCGCGATACCATAACGTGAAAGCGTACCCTGCTTTCGCTGCACCGATGCGAATGCTGTCATCGCGGTACACCGGCGCACTGCCATCGCTGAGTGTCGCGGTAAAAATACCCTGGGTATTTTGTCCACCGACCCACACCGTCAGTCGGCGCAATACGGGATCTGCCGGGACGGTGAAAGCGAAACCTTTGCCGCGATTTTCCGTAGACCAACCCGTTTTGATCGCCATGCCTCTCGCTGGCGCATTGCCATTATTCCAGGCAAAAAGCCCTTGGTTATCATCATAACGTGCGATGGGTGCATTATCGACCGTGCGTGCAACCGACAGCCGTTCACAACCGCCTTGATGACGAACAAACGAAGTTGCATCTTTCACACCATAGTGGATCCAATCGGTGGAACCCTGTTCGCTCAGATTCACGATCAACGCCGCAGGCGCGACCGCTCCTTGGAGTACCGAACCCTGCGGAAACTTGGGTATTTCGCGTGGGATTACCGGCGGGGTTATGTTCGCCACCGAGGACACAACGTTGCTCGATGCTGGCTTATAAAAACCTGCTTTATGAAAGTTGGGAACCGGATCACCGCCAAAGGTGGCCGGCGAAAATACGACGACACCCAATTGTTTAGGCAGATAAAAAAAACGATCGTCTCTTCCATACGCCACATCACTGACTTCACTTAATTCAAAACTACCACCTTCAGGAGCACACCAGACATATCCCGGCGGACCTATCGGAAGGGTCCGTACGGGGTCAGTCGGAACGAAGATGTTCGGAGCCAAGGCGTTCGCGATCTGCGGGGCGGGCGGAGCGACTGGCTCGACTGGCGGAGCCACCGGAGCCTCAGGTGGCGCAGGTGGCGCAGGTGGCGCAGGTGGCGGAACCGTTGGTCGCGTGGAAATCGTTGGCGGCGGCACCGACACCGGCACCGGCACGGGTGACATTCCCCCTGCCGAATTGCCGGACGCCAGCGGAGTTGCTCCATCGCGGCCACTCGTCGCTGATTTAGTCGCTGATTGCCCACGGCCTTCGGTCAACGAATCACCAACCGTCGTCGCTGGCTGGGCAGAGCTATTGGTCACCGTTTGTACCGCCATCGACGGTTGCGACTTCATGATGATGAGGGCCAGCAAGCCCAGCGCCGCCGCACCAAGACCGAGATAAAGTGGTAAACGACTTGCCGGGGGTGGCGCATCCTCACCAAAATCATTTTCATCCGTGGTTACGGCTGAACTCGTGGATGCACTTGCGGCGGAACTTCCGACCTGCCCACGACTCACCGCTGACGGTTCTTGCGGCTGACGAGTCGTGCGTTGCGTTGCGTCACGCAAACGGAGAGCGGACGACGAACTGCGCCGATTTATCGTCCGTACCGTTGCATTTCCCAAACGCGGCGCGGCCACGAGGCGACGGCTCCCCTCATGTCGCGGAAGACTGGCGATGAATTCTTTCACCTGCGCTGGAACGAATGGGGTCAATAATGTTTGCAGTAAAAAATGGAGGCGCACCTGCCGTTGAAATTGCGTTGCCCGAGCTGGGTCTTGCAGCACACCATTCACTAAATGCGAGCGCGTATCGGGAACCAACGTTTCGGAGAGAAAGTCTTCGACCACACGTGGGAACGTTTTATCCGCCGTATCGCTGACTTCGGCCACACCGGTCCAATCCATGCGGGCCCGTGCGGTCATCAGCGCCTGGGCCACATCTTCTTCTGCCAAGCCCTGCTTTTCGGCGATGGTGGCAACGGTCAATCCTTCGTGGTAATGCCGTTGAAGTAATTGCCGCAACGATGGCGGCTGCAGCTGTAAACGCCGAGGTAATTCGAGCGCGGCTTGGTTGATACCGGTGAGATTTTTCGCCAACGATTCACTGCTATTTTGCAGCATGAGTTGAATCAGCGGATCTTTATCCGTTGTCGTAGCGCGCATGGCGTCGCCCAACCGCACGGTCAGTTGAGTCGCCGCCATCCGACACATCCACGCGGATACCTCATGCTTTGGACAACGTGCGAGTTCACGCTGAATCGCGCTGTAAGTCTCATGCAATATTGTATCGCCCAACATCGTCGTCGCAACATGCGACGCGATAAATAGTCGCACGTCACCCATCGTGTGAGTGACCAAATCATAAAACGCTGCTTGATCGCCTGACTGGGCGCGCTCGACCAAAACGGCGATTTCTTCAGGAGTCATTGACGAATCCAAGTGCAAGGCCATGTGCCGTGTCCTAAACTTTTCTCTGAATTTTTTACGAACAACAAGATCATTATTGCCCCGCTCGTTGCGTCAGTTCCTGAATGCAGCCATAACCACAAAACGAATACTGGTTCATAACGGGAAGGTGACCATAGCAGTCGACTTGGTCTCTCACAACCATGACCAATCCATGCTTCGCGATAAAATGTTCAGGCAATGGTCAGTGAGTATCCACCTCTGGAGTTGAATGTCCGACAACCCCCTAGCACCATTCCCGGTACGTCCATGATCTCGCCGACATGCTACGTCTCGATGCGGTGGTTAAATCGTTTTATGATCGTGGGCGCGGTGAGGTTCGCGCCGTCGACGGTATTTCCGTACACTTGGAAGCCGGGGTCTGCGCTCTGGTTGGTGCCAATGGCGCGGGGAAAAGCACGCTTTTGCGGTTGATAACGACCTTGCTGATGCCAGATGCAGGCCACGTGCTGGTTGATGGAATGGATACTCGCACTCAAGCTGAGACCATTCGTCGGCGGCTGGCCTATCTGTCATCGACCACGCGCATCTATCAGCGTCTGACCGGACGCGAATTGCTACGCTACGTTGGCGGTTTTTTTGCTCTCACTGGCAACGCCCTGGAAACGCGCATTTCGACGATGTCAGAGACGTTCGCGCTTGAGGCATTTCTTGATCAACGCATCGAAGGTTTATCCACCGGCCAACTGCAACGCGTCAACTTAGCCCGCACGCTGCTGCCCGATCCAGATTTGTTGGTGCTCGACGAGCCAACGACTGGCTTGGATGTATTGGCCGCGCGTTCGTTGGTGGAAGCGGTATTAGCCGCACGACGTCCTGGGCGCTTGATCTTAATCGCTACTCACGTTTTGCGCGAGGTCGAGTTGTGCGCCGACCGCATGCTGATGCTGCGCCAGGGCAAAGTGGTGTTCGATGGCGCACCGCACGAACTTGGAATGGGAGCCGACTTCGAAGCCTCAGTTCATGCGCGTCTGCATGCGCCACCAAACGAAGTGATAGCATCACAGCCTTTCGCGCCAGAAATCTCTGCCACTGAACCGTTAGGCGACCACGCGTGAATCTCCGCCATATCCTGCATGTTTTCCGCAAAGACGGTTTAGAAATTCTGCGCGATCGACGAACGTTGTTCGTCAATGTCGTTCTGCCCGCACTGCTTTATCCCTTCATCGCGCTGTTCATGGTCCAGGTGATTCAACTCACGCAGGGGCAACAAATTCCGCCGCCACGCATCGCGTTGATTGATCTGCCGCCGCGCATGGCAGATCTATTGATCGTTAAAGACGATGATCAAAAGCCGGATAAAACAGAGTCTTCCGCGCTCCGTCCGCCTGCTCACTCGACATCAATCCCACCCGCTGACATCGCGCCCACACGCACACGTGCCCAGGCCGTTGCGGCTGACCTGCCGCAACGCGTGATTATCGCTTTACGTATCGCCGCGCTCGAACTCGCCACGCTTGAGCGCAGCGAAAAACACGAACGTACGCCCGATCACCGCAACAAAGAACAACAAGCGAAACTCACCTTACTCGCCTTACTGCGTGCCGATGAACTCGCTGGTATCGTCATCAACATCCCACGCAGCAACACAAATACGGCCCAATGGTTTGCCACCTACGACAACGCCCATGTGCACGGCGACCGCGCCCAACTTGCCGTCACGAACGCAGCCAAAAAGTACAACCACGAACTGGTCCTTGAACGCCTTGGCGTCGCCGGTTTAGGCGAAAGCGACTTGGCCCCGTTAGTGCTTGATTCGCATGCCTTAGCACCGACAGCAGAAACCGTGCGCACGCGATTCGCTGGGATTATTCCGATGATTTTGGTGGTCTTCGCCGCACTCGGAGCGTTTTACCCCGCCATTGATTTGATCGCTGGCGAACGTGAACGCGGCACGCTCGAAACGCTCCTGTCATGGCCAATGCGGCGACGTGATTTATTTCTCGGCAAGCTGCTCGTGACCTGCACCGCTGCGCTGGTGTCGGTGTTGCTCAACCTCACTTCGCTGGGCATCACCATGGCATTGGTAGTGCGACAAATAGCAGCTGCGGATGCCACGATGGGCGATGCAATTAGCACCGGTGTCGGAACCTTTGCGCTATGCCTAGGCGTGCTGTTGCCGCTGACATTAACCATGGGCGCATTATCTCTCGCGCTGGCTGGACTCGCAACGAGCGCCAAAGAAGCACAAAACTATTTATCACCCATGTTGCTCGTGGTGCTCGTCGCGGCGATGGTTGCCGTGATTCCCGATACTCGTCCAAGCCTAGCGTTAGATCTCATTCCCATTACTGGCTCCGTGCTGGCGCTGAAAGAATGCTTGCAAGGACACGCCATACCGTGGTTCCATCTGCTGGTTTCGACCGGAGCCTCAATCGCGCTGGCCACCGTCGTGGTCGGCTGGGCAACGCGTTTATTGGATGACGAGCGCTTTTGCTACCCCGGATTAGTACGCGCTGGATGGGGCCGTTTCCGCACCTGGGGCAAAGGACCATCAACCCCCAATGGCCTTGAAGTGATGGGAGTTTTTGCCATCGCCGTCGGTGGAATGACCATGGGCGCTGCCCTGTTTCAGCAATCCCCCGCACCACTCTTAGTCGCCGTCCCACTCATCTTATTTGTTGCCAGCCCCGCATTGCTGCATTGCTGGTTGGGCGCCTATCGTCCGGCTGAAATACTCCTTTTGACCAGACCTCCAAGCTATGCCGTCGCACGCGCTTTCGCAGCAATTCCCTTTGCCATTCTGCTGAGTTTGGCCATCGGTAATTTACAACCGGCCGCTCCGCCAAGCGACCACACCGCCTTCGAAGCCATCATCACTGAACTGCACGGGTATGGACCCATCATCGTACTGCTCTGCCTTGCGGTCATTCCAGGAATCTGTGAAGAATTACTCTGTCGCGGAACGTTGCTGAGCGGCTTATCACGCGGCACTGGCGCAGCTGGTGGCGTGCTCTTGTCAGCGTTCCTTTTCGCCTGCCTGCACATGTCACCGTACCGCTTTTTACCCCAATTATCCCTGGGCATATTCCTGGCCTTGCTGGCACTGCGTTATCGCTCACTGATCCCCTGCATCATCCTGCACGCCGGACACAACGCAGGAGTCCTGCTCTTGCCAGAGCTTCCTGGGGTGCCCGACGCCCTTGAGAAAATACCGCCTTTGGTGGCCTTGGGCGTCGGCGTCCTTGGCTTGTGGGCGCTCATCGTAATGCCATCCCGCAAAGCACGAAATCAACTGACAAAGTAAATACGACAACCATGACGATATCGTCATGGTTGTCGTGTTGATTCACCAAAATAAACGCTTGGTTTATTCGTCGGTAACGGTCAATATTTTACAACGAATCTCACCCTTGCCGCCAAGGCCGTAGCTGTAGCGACTATATGGACCAAGGTAGACCCGACCATCTCCCTCAATTAAGCCAGGTTTCATCCACGGGCCGCTCTCGATTTGCATAACCAGAGCGCCGTCATTAATTCCACCTTCGTTATATGAATAAGTCTTTCCCCCAGAGACATACGTCTGTTCCATGCCTTTATAATTTACATCGGTCTGCCCATTCCCACCCGAAGATCTAAAACTGGTATAATAGCTATTCCATTGCCAGAGATCGGTCGGATGTGGAACGATGCGGTACTTCGCACCGGCAGTCAAAGTTAGGCCAATGTCTTTACGATCCTTGCCAACAAAAGCCGTCACAAGATTCCCCTTAAGCCGATCCCACTGCTTCGTCGTGAGATTGTCATAATTCAGATTCGTCATCGGCAAAATAGCGTCAATTTCATCAAGGCGCTTTGCGATACGCTCTTTACTAATGCCGGTAATCTTCGGGCCTGCCAATTGATACCAATATAATGCGCGTGCCATCGGCCCCACTTTGGTCGCCTTGCTCCCTTTTTTTCCGATATCATACCAACGATCACCTAATTCGACCTGTTGCGCCACGCCATCAGGTTTAAGTACTTCCATATCACCCATGCTCTTGAGCTCAGCATCTGCGCCGTGCATCAACAGCGGAATACCAAGATCCCAACGTTGCTCTTCATAGCAAAAATATTTACCTACACTGGTGTTCGCTTCTCCGTTCTGCGGGTCGTCAAGCAATTTAACAATTGCTAAAGTCGTTGAATTTTTGGCCTTTGAGAAATTAGCCTTTTTTTGCACTTTTGCATCAACGCCTGAGAAATTTGTCGCCATGAGATCACAGGATTCCAGCACCGACACGTAATTTTGACACTCCATGCCCAAATCGATTGCCAACGTCAGCAATGAATATTGCATGATCGGATCATCTTTCGTCGCAATTGCTTGGCCGTGTATTTTAATCATCAGATTATACTTCTGATTGGGCTTCTTTTTGGCAAAGTCGGCCTTGTACAGTGCTCGAATCGTAGCGACCGACGACTTTTGAACCTCGTTACTGGGCACCTCCGTTTGTTTTACTTTGCCAACGGTAGCAGGTTTACTGAACAACGTCGCGCGTTGAGCTTCTTGCTCTGCCTTGGTGGCAGCCACCTGATTTTCATGAGCACTCATGCTCAGTTCATGCGCTTTAATGCCCGTCGGTGTACCAACAAAACGCTTGGCGACCTCAAAATAGCGCACTGAAATTTGCGCGAAATTATCCGGGTTAGCGACGGCAAATTTTTCAGCGCGAGCAAAATATTCATCCGCCTTGTCTGCCGACACTTCCTTCGTTGCCACCTCATTCGCCTTGGCCAGCGCCGCGACCACGCTTTTATCTCCTGACTTTTGCGCAACGAACGCTTTGACGTCGTCAAGGTTCATGCGCTTCTTGCACCAGAAAATATTCGCTTCCAGATCACAGATCGTATCAGTCTGATCAGTCGTTTCGTAATGCTTAAGCGCCTTCGAAAACGACACTGCCGCATCGACGCTTCGTCGCGGGTTGTCGTTCGATTCAAGCATCGCCCGCTTACCCTCTTGGATGAACATATCCGCCTGCTGCTTGCTGATCGCTGGTGGATTGCCCAGCAGATCGCCTTCCGGAGGCGTCGTTTCCGCCGCTGGCGGCTTCGCATCTGCAGCCTGCGCCACAGAAGCACTGAAAAAGAGCAGAGCACTTACAAGAGATACGATACGCATAATCGAGGTCCTTTAGTCAGTTAGAGCCGTCAGCAGAAGCGAAAACAAGAGCTGGGAGCGAAGAAACAAGAGCCGTGAGCGAAGAAACAAGAGCCGTGTAAGACGTACAAAACAGGATACGAACAAAAAAAGAATGACACATGCTAGCCATGAGCGTCACACGGTGCGGCAATCTCCGTCATACACATTTCAATGCAAGTCACTTTTTGCCTTTTCGTCTTGTCGCGGTCGCCTTTGCCCTTCGCCTTGCTTTTGTTGCACTTTTTTTTCGTGAAAAAATCCCTATTTATAGCCATTAATCCACTCAAGCATCCATTGCCTTGCCATTGCTCTCGTCCACTGGTCATCCACTTAGTCAGGATCAAAACAGACGAAAGTCCAGGTGAGGCATTCCTCCAGGTCGAATAATATTTTTTGCCTTGCAATCGAATGACCTGTCGCATTCTTCCGCCCCTCTGGTGACGTTCGTCCACTCTACGGCCGATTTCATCGATTCTTAGGAGCTTCCTTATGGCCCGTTACACCGGCCCGCGCTTGCGCATCATCCGTCGCATTGGAACTGAGCTTCCTGGTCTAACCACCAAGACCGCTGCTCGTCGTCCGAATCCGCCTGGACAGGCGGCGGCTGGCAAGCGTCAGTTCAAGATCAGCGAATTTGGTCAGCGTCTGCGCGAAAAGCAGAAGCTGCGCTACCACTACGGCCTGACTGAGCGCGGCTTGCTGCAGTACTACCATAAGGCGTACCGCATGCCTGGCGACACTGGCCGCAATCTCTTGCAGCTGCTTGAGTCGCGTCTGGACAACTTGGTGTGGCGTTCGGGCTTGACCCGCACCATGCCATCAGCTCGTCAGCTGATCACGCACGGCAACGTGATGATCGGCACGCACCGGGCTAAGAGCCCTGGCCAAGTGCTCAAGGCTGGCGCGGTTTTCACCGTGCGCGAACGCGCCCGCAACCGCGAAGATCTGCGCGTCACCGTCAACGCCCCAGTTCTGGAACGCCCAGCTGGCATCAAGGTCGATCTGGACACCTTGGCCGTGACCGTCGAAACCTTGCTGACTGCCGACCAGGTTCCTTTTCAGGTCGACATTCAAAAAGTTATCGAGTTCTTCGCTCGCTGATCCCTGTCGTCGCTCGTCTGGGCGACTTGTAGAAGGTCAAGCTTGATCACCAACCCAGAGGCATCGCCTCTGGGTTGGTTGTTTGCTTAATAACGAATAAGGAGTCACGGCACGCTGTGGAACATCAGAGGTGCAGGTGACTAGAATGGCGGAGGCGGCTCCTAAGGTTTGCCCCAGGAGTCATCGCCATGGAATCCTGCGACAAGATCAAAGACGCGCGCACTCATTTACGCCAAGCGGCTCAAGCGATGGAAGATCGCGTACTTGGTCGCGACGTCGCGAGCCACCTCCGCCAAGCTGCCCGCAGCATGCTACAAGCAGGTCTTGCAGCGATTGACGAACGCGATCATCGCACTCACGAAACACCAGCCAAGCCAGCTGCGTCGACGACTCCGACAACGACGCACTAAATCGTGAACCTGCATCTGACGCAGTCCGCGCGCCATCGCGCGGACTGAATATGTTGATTTCTCGCATCATCGCTGGGCTCGGTTTGCTGACGTGGCTTGCTCCGCAGTATTTGGCCATCCTTTTTTTGCGTAAGATCTGGGGCAGACCAGCGCGTGCTTGGCGCCGCAATCTAGATCGTCACGGCGCGAATCTTTTCGCCGCGCATGCGCGCCATCACGGCGCACTACTCATCAAACTTGCCCAGTTCGTTGCCAGCCGTCCAGATTTTTTTCCGCTCGCGTACGTGGATGCTTGCGCCCCTTTGCGTGATCAGGCAACGCCACGTCCCTTTACGATGGTTCAGCACGTACTCGATCAAGCTTATGAAGGACGGACCAACACGCACTTTCAGCGCGTCGAAGAAACCGCTTTGGCAGCCGCTAGCTTTGGTCAAGTCCATCGTGCGTGGTTGACGGACGGAACCCTGGTCGCGGTGAAGGTGCAGTATCCCGAGTTACCCACCTCGGTTGCTGCCGATTTATGGATCGTGCGCTTAGCTCTGCGCCTGTTTGGACTGGCCTTACGCGGTTGGCCACTCGATCAAATTTACCGCGAAATCGAACGCACCAGCCGCGAAGAACAGGATTACCTTCACGAAGGATCTGCCGCTGATCGGCTGCGTCCTGGGCTCGCCAAATTCGGTTTGTCCGTGCCAGCAGTACAATGGGCCCACACGCGGGAAACCGTTTTAGTCATGGAATTCGCCAACGGCATCACGCTCAGCCAATTGAATCCGTCGACCCTCGAAACCGCTGAACGTCGTCGACTCGCCGATGTGCTGATCGACAGTTTTTTGTTTATGCTTTTAGAAGAAGGCTTTTTTCACGCCGATCCGCACGCCGGTAATTTGATCTATGATCAGGGGAAATTCTGGCTGATAGATTTCGGCATGACGTCATCCATCAGCAGAAAAGAAACAGAACTCTATCGACGATTCCTTGATCGACTGCGCGACAACGACACCGATGGAATGGTCGATGTGCTCACCGATTTAGGATGGACGCTGCCAACGGCCGACCGGGCGCACCTGAAAGGATTGGCGCGCGAAGTGTACGACAGCTTAGCGCATCTCGATCCACAGACATTTAAGGGTTCACGACGCCAAGCGGAACTCGGCGCCAAAATTAGCGAATTCCTGCGCCGCATGGACGGTATCGTTTTCCCACAACACACCGTGCTACTCTCACGCGCCACCAGTCTTATCGAAGGTGTTTGCATGGAATTGGTCCCAGGAAATAACCTGCTCGATTTGGTCCGCCCCAGGCTGGGGAAATTATCGACCTTGCGCGGCCAGTTACGGAACTTACTTGCCGACGCCAAGGAAACGTGGAAAGCGTATCGTGGATTACCGGAAAAAATCGACGCGCTGCTGGCACGACGCGCAGTGGATTTTCCATTGCTGCCAATCATGGGAGCGCTGCTGCTCATTGCCGCGCTTCAATTAGACGCCAGCAGTGAGCGCACCATCGCCGTCTGGATTACGGGAGCTCTGATTATAGTGGGACTTCTGCGACGCTGAACGCTGACTTTGCTGTAAAATGGTTCTCAACTGCGTTTTCAGGCTGAGAGGGAGCTCAGGATGGCAAAGAGATCTCAGTCACGCCCCTTGACTCACCGGGACAAGGTCTGGCCAAAACAACACACATTTCACTTGGATTGTCATTCGGCTGAGCATCTTGTCGGCTCACCCAAGGCGCAATTCAGCGCCACTTGAGGCGCATTCGCGCCAGATGCGAGGATTCTGTGGAACTCTACGTCGGTAACCTGCCATGGTCGGTCAACGACGAAGGCTTGACCAGTATGTTCGCGGCGCACGGCGCCGTTGGACGAGCCAAAGTCGTGATGGATCGCGAAACCGGTCGCAGTCGCGGCTTCGGTTTCGTCACCATGACCAATGATGCCGAAGGCAAAACTGCCATCGACTCACTTAACGGAAAAGACCTTGAAGGTCGTGCGCTGCGCGTGCGCGAAGCTGAACCTCGCCAGCCTGGCGGCGCAGGTGGCGGCGGGGGCGGAGGTGGAGGCGGTGGATACGGCGGCGGTGGACGCCCTCCTCGTCGTGAAGGCGGTGGTGGTGGTGGTGGATACGGCGGAGGCGGTGAAGGCGGCGGCGGCAGCCGTTACTGATTCACTGATCTGATCACCGATCAGATCATCGAACTCCATGTTCAATAAACGCGGCGCCTGGAAATCCAGGCGCCGCGTTGTTGTTTGATCATTTCCGACGAACGCTGGAATCGGCTCGAATCAAGCGCGGCACGCACGAATTGCTGCAGCGGCAGCACTAAATACGCCAGGGATTTGCGCTTCGCTCAAGCAGCTGAAGGCGACTCGCAATTCGGTTTGACCGAGCGCGATGGCACCAACGCCGTGCGCTTCCAATAATTTTTGGCGTACGACTTCGGCTTGCACGCCCTTCACTTTCAAGCACATGAAATAGCCGCTATTGAAGGGATAGACGTCCCAGCAATCTGCGTACTCAGCCTTGCGACATTCGACGGAGGTGATCGCCGCACGATTCTTTAACACCGCGACTTTTTCGGCCTGCTGCTTGCGGAAATCCGGCGCCTGCAGCGCTTTCAACACAATCGATTGCCCCGGCATCGACACATTGCTGATGACGGCGCGAATCATGCCGCCGGTCTTCTGCTCCAGCGCATCGTAGAGCGCTTTGGTGCCGCCCTTGACGCCGTAGGTGATGAAGCCAACCCGCAATCCCCAGACGAATTCTTCTTTGGTCGCGCCATCGATTTTCACTGCCAGCAAATTCGGACTGGCCTGCGCCAAGCGGCCGAAGAGCGATTCTTTCTCACACGCGTCGTCGAAAAACATGCCGTAATAGGCGTCGTCGCAAACCACCACCAGCTTGCTGCCCGCATCCGCAGCGGCGATCAGCGCATTGACGATGGCTCCGGCTTCGGCTTTGGTTGGCGAATAGCCTGACGGGTTGTTGGGAAAATTCAGCGCGACCACCAGCTTGCGGCCCTTACGAGCAAACAATGCCTGAGTGAAAGCCTGCAAGTTAAAGCCGGTCAGCTTGTGGTCGAAAAATGCGTAGGTGCTAATGCGCGCGCCCAGGCGCGTTTCCCACGACAGATTGTAGTTTTCCCACATCAAGTCCGACGACAGCGCTTCGTCACCAGCATCCAAGAACATGTCACCGACCAAGGCTAAGCCGTGCGTCAACGCGTTGGTCACGATCGGCATACTGGTCAACGCCTGACCGAGCGATGGCGTTTCTTCGCGCTGCTTCTTGGCCCAGGCCTGACGCAGATCGAGTTTACCAAACGACGGCGCGTAATCGTAAATCTCAGCTGGGCTCAGACCCTGATAGTACTGACCAACCACTTGCAGATGCATGGGCGCGCCGTTTTCAGTCGCGATGCCAATGGTCGCGTTCGCGGTCTTGGCCTTCAGCTTGGCCTCAGCACCCTGCGCCAAAATGCCTTTGGCGGGGAAGAAGAAGCGTTTGCCGCGTTCGGATAACAGCTCGAAAACAACGGCGTTTTCGGCTTTTATGGTGGCGTTAGCGGCCTCGGCCAAGGGGTTGAGGACGAGTTGCGGCTGAGTGGTCATGATAGGAAACTCCAAAATGCTGCGTTTCCGGCGCAGCGTGCGGGGGCGACTTATGGCTGGAAGGTTATCAAGGCAACTGAAGACTCGCCCACCATGCGTACACCAATGATTTTATTCATGCTCATGCTGCTCCTGAGCGGATGTGATGGCCCGCGTACGAGCATGGTACCAAGAACCACCGCCCTTAAAGATGAGCGAGTCCTGCGCGTCCAAGTGGTACATATCTACAACAACCAGAGCCTTGACTACACCACGGAATTCAACGTCTCTCACGTCATCGATCTCGACGTGCTCGACGGCCCGCCAGACTTGATCGGCAAGCCGCTCACCCTGCCCTACGATCTTTTCTATGTCGCCAAACCGCCCCCCGCTGTTGGCGAAGTCGTGGTCACCGCGCCCGCCGACTGGGTCCGCCGCAACGAGAATGGCAAAGTACGTGGCTTTGGTCAGTAAAGTCGAGATCGCGAACCGCTATGGGAGCTCAACCAGGATCACCGCTGCCGCGCCAAACGAATCGGCGTTGGCAGCACTTTCGTCCCAATGAAAAACTTCAAAATTGAGTCGCACCTGTTGGTGAGGTCGAGTTAGTACGGCGAAGGCTACTTCGAAAATTTCATTATTCGGTAAATCCATGCCGCGATCGACGCGATCGACCATCGCCGTCACAGAAACCTTGTCGGTAAACGCATAGTTGGCCATCACCAACCACATGAATGCATCGCCAAATTCTGGACCAGTAACTGAGAGATGACTGTGAAAGTGGTATTGCACTTCACCGGCAAAAAACCATCCGTAATCGCGCAATGCAGTGACATCAAGATTGAAATCCAATGCTGCCCCATCGGATGAAGTCAGGCCATCTTCCGTCATCGAATTGGGATCGAACACCGCGCCAAATTCAGCTTGGCCAAGCCACGCTGGCGACCACGTCAGATTTACTCCATAGGCCATGTCCGTGCCTTTGGCATCCGGGCCATCGCCCAACACGTCCTCGACCACGAAAAACGACAGCGTTAGTGGATCTTCCGGCGCTTTGAAAGACAAACTCATTCCGTCAGAAACAAATGGGTGATTTCCCAATTCACCATGATCGCGCACGTTCCATGACCACACCGCTGAATGGTTCACACGAAACAAATTTGGTGTATGAAAACCTTCCCAGCCGATCCACGTCGTAGCAAAACGCCCAGCACGAAGTGTGACCAAATCGTCAAATTTCCAGTCAATGTAGGCCTGTTCCAAGATCACGTTATTGTCATCATCAAATTGCGGTTTGTTGGAAGCAAATACATCCAGACGAAGGCTGAATTGATCCACGTGATAGGCAATTTTTAGGAGCGCGTCGGAAGAAAAGACCACCGTGTCTTCATCAGCCGCGCTGATGGTACCGGCAGCAGAATTATTTGGATTTCGCCGATCATGATGTTCTGCACGCGCAATTGCCTCACCCCAGCCGCCAATTTGGAGTCCCGAATCTGGCGGACCCACCTCCACTGCTGATAGCGAAGCGGCGACTCCGGCCATGTAGGGAAGGATTGGTACGAGCACGAGGGATGAGCGCATCGTGGCAACATTCCTGCACTCATTCCCGGCGCAAGAACCGGTCGACCTAACCCACGGCAATGGCAAAATACGTCTTCATCCTAAGAGCCTTATTTCGCCGCCCTGGAACACCGATCCCCAATTGACCGCCATCCTCCACCGACGATGACACCCACCCCACAACAATGGAGGGATGATCATGGATTGGGTCTCATGGATAATGCTGCCAACGGTTGGTGGAGCGATTGGTTGGGCGACCAATTGGGTCGCGATCAAAATGCTGTTCCATCCGCGTAAGCCCAGGTGGGGCCTGCATGGTTTGCTGCCGCGTCGGCAAAACGAACTGGCGGCCAGCGTTGGCGACGTGGTTGGCAAAGAATTGGTGCCAACTGACGAGCTGCTGAAGGGACTCGACGGCATTGATCTGACGCCCCATCTTGGCGAACTGCTCGACCAAGCGATCACCACCAAACTGGAAGATATCAAACGCATTCCGCTGATCGGATCGCTGGTCACTGCCGAACGCATTGCTGGCATTCGTGATTCGGTGTTGCGACAGTTGGCAGAAAAACAACCGGTGTTGATCGCTCGCTTCAAAGAAGTGATCAAAGAGCGCATCGATATCGGCAAGATCGCCAAAGAAAAACTTGCGTCATTCGATCTCGATCGACTCGAACGCATTGTGAATCACATCGCTAGCAAAGAATTCCGCGCCATCGAATGGTGGGGACTCGTCCTTGGATTCATCATCGGCCTATTTCAGGCGGGCTTGTTGGCCATCATTGGTTAGACCTACAAACGCTGGAGGAAACCGTTTTACCGCAAAGTCGCCGCGATGGTTCGCTGCCGCTGAGGTCCGGTGCCTGCTGCGTGCGGTGGAGCAGCGTCATTGAGATTGATGCCATGTGACAGACTCGCCCGGCACCGTGACATGAAACGTGCCGGGCGATCGATTATGATACGCGAACTGGTTATTTGAGGATGGCGTCTTGAGCCCGACGCGGCTTTGACTGCGGCAGTGGTCCCCAAATTTCCTCCATTAAAGCGAAAATCTCTGGTTCTACTTGCTTGAGTTCACCTGGGACAAATGGATAGAAATCATTCGACCCCCAATAGCTCTCCGTCATTTCCGCGAAGAACTCCATTTGATTCGACATCCCATAATGCTCGGCCATGCCCCAGCTATTGGTCAGGATCGACTTGTATTTTCCACTGTCACGAAATTTGGTCCATGCCGCTTTAACCCGAGGTTCATCGAAGCCCAACACTTGATCATGATAGCCGTGCGCAAGTTCATGGAGCACAACCCATGGCATCCGATGATTTTCATACGGTGACAAGAAATCCACGGCGTTAGGAATATGGGCACATTTGGCCACTGTCTCGCTGTAGCCATTACTCTTCAACCACCCTGCCCCGGGATGGTACTGCATGGATCTCAAATCAGCGTAGTCGAGATCCAGTTCGACGTCTATTTTCCGTAAACTTACCAGCGCCTTTTCTGGCATGATAGCGGTCATAGCGACCAGTTTCGCATTCAATAATTTTAGCGCTTGTTCGCCCGTCGCCGCATGCTCTCCCTTCAACAAACGGTCATCCACTCGTACCGTCCAGCCTTCGACCACGCGCGTGGTATGAGCGGTCGGAACACCGGGTTTTAGGCCGGTTTGCACTTTTTGAAGCGTGGCTGGCTTCACCTCAGCTGCAGGTTTGGTTTCATCGCGAACGCACGACGACGTCCATAGTGAACTCAATACCACCAGGGGAAGCAGGATGCATTTTACGCCTTGGGTCATCGTTTGGGTCATGGTTTGGATATCTGGTTAAGGGTGTAACAAGCCACAGCATGTACGAGCGGGTGACCGCCGCGTTCACGCAATCCTGAAGCGCCGAAAAGAACACATGATCGCAAAGACATTCGACACAGTCATGACGAACTGATCTCTCAGTCCATTATCCGCAGCCGCAATTGGAGGTTCCGCACGCGGCCTCTTTATTCTTCGCGAGTTTGGCCTCCAACGCGAGCGAGGTTGGCGTGATCGCTAGGCCACCAAGCGACGTACAACGCAATTCACGCGGCATCTGTGCGGCAACGCGTTTAGCGGTGTCGACGACTTCATCGAATGGAATCACCGGATCGAAATCCGACATCGCCATATTTGCGCAGGACAATGCATTACTTGCGGCCATAACGTTTTTGCCCAGGCATGGCACTTCAACGCGATTGGCCACCGGATCGCAGATCAAACCGATCATGCTTTGTAAGGCCATCGACGAAGCCGCGACCGCTTGCGGCAGCGTTCCACCGGCAAGCGTGACCAATGCGGCGGCGGCCATGCTGGCAGCGGAACCACCTTCGACCTGGCAGCCGCCGACTTCAGCGGCGAAAGTAAAGCTGGTAGCGATAAAGACACCAATGATGCCACTCGCGAGCATGGCCTTGGCCATTTCTTCTTCGCCAAGATTCATTTCCTCGGCCATGGCAATCACCGCGCCAGGTAATGCAGCGCATGCACCAGCGGTCGGCGCAGCCACAATAACGCCCATGGAACTCTT
>JANMYZ010000096.1:0-6306 GCA_031382605.1 Planctomycetota bacterium
GCCCCAGGCCGGCTGGCAGCCGGCGGTCCCAGGACGGGGAATTGCCACGGGCCGGCTGGCAGCCGGCGGTCCCAGGATGGAGCCTTCTTTATGGCGTTGGCGAACCGCGTGCGCCGAGTCGACTTGCGCCTGGGATCATCACCATCTGCCAGAGCATCATGATCAGCGCTAGGCTGAGCAGGAAGATGGATAAACCATTCATTCCGCCGTAGATAAATGACATGAACAGACCTGCTAAAAGCGGTCCGGTGGTGTTACCCAAACCAATGAACGTTTCGTGCCAGCCTGCGGCTTTGCCGACTCCATCAGGCAGACGCAGGCTGTAATAAATGCTGCCGACATAGGCTGAGCCATAGCCGCAACCGATCAGGCCACCGCAGGCGATGATCAGCGCCATGGGAAACGTACCGAGCATGCTGAGCGCTAAGAATCCGGCGGCGCCAAGCAGGAAACCAAGTTGGCCGATCCACAACTTCCACGGACGCAAAATCCAACCGGTCCATGATCCGAGTAAAATAAATACCAGCATGTAGCCAACGGAAAATGCCGACAGCGCGCCGCTGGCCAAGATTTTGGCGTCATTCACGCTCACCTGGGCATCGGTCAGTCCCTTGGCGACCTGCGTGATCATTGCCATGCACAGCGTGCAGCCGAAGAAAAGATTGATGCGGTACATGATCAAAAGTCGAGGCAAGGCCGCGTGCGGAGCGCGATCGCCACTGGGCGCTGGAGGACGCGGTGGCAAGTGGCGCCAGCGCCATAATCCCGCACCAACCAGCAAAAACGACAACGCAGCGACTCCGTAAGCCATCCAGGGTGCGACGGTCGATAGCCACGCAAATAATAAAAAGGCGATTAAATTGCCGACCGCCCAGCCTAAATTGTAACTGCGAATTTTGGCATGCAGTAGTGGCGGCTTGCCACCGGCAGCGCCTTCGGCGTCGGAAAATAAACCAGCAGAGCCTGGGAAGAACATCGCGGCTGCAGCGAAACTGCTCATCGCGGCAACCACGGTGGTCCATTGCTGATCGCACACCATCGCCAGCACGCAACCACTCAGACCAATAGCAGAACCAAGGATGCCACTGCGCGCGCGGCCCCAACGATCAGCCAAGCGGCCGCCGATAAAAACTAGGCCGCCGTAACACAGATTCACCACCGTGGTGACCACGCCGATTTCCCACGGCGACCACTCCCAGGCCGTCCAACGAACGGTGCCCAGCATCAATGCCAGGATACTGCCAATCGAAATCAGGGCGTTGAACGACTGCAAAATAAATGGCGGAGGTGGCGTCACGGGTGCGGCAGGCTGTCAGCTGGCGCGAGCACGCAAGGGGCCGCCACGGAATCGCTATTCAACGGTAATGACAGTCGCTGAATAGCGCGACGATCACGTACCGATTTGCACCATATTGCCGTAGGGAATCGCCTTGCCGCCAATGTTGAGCACCAGAGCGCCTGCGGTGTCGTAGCCCACATTTGTCACGAGGCCCTTGCCCAAGGTGCCATCGGCATTTTTGTAGCCGACATTCTTGCCAAGCAGGTTGTTTGCTATGTTCGCTAGGTAGTCCGGGTCATTCCCTTGAGGCAAGACCTGTTTGACGTTATCGATGGGATAATCGAAATTTCCAATGCTGACGTAAACCGTCTCGCCAACTTGGCGGAACGATTTCACCTCACCATTGTGATTGCCATAGCCAACATCTGGACGCAGCCCTTGGTCAACCAACTTCTGCTTTTCACCTTCGGTAATGATCGACTGCTGCACATTCACTTGCTTGCCCATTAACTGCTGCGCCCAGCTCACATCGGCGCGGAATTTGGTGAACTGGGTGTTGGCCAGTTCTTGAAGTTTCTGCATGTTCTCGACGATTTTCGAGGTTTCTTGCGGAGCGAGTGGGTCCTGATGGGACAGCTCGCTGAGCATGATCTTGAGAAAGTCGGCATTTCGGAACGCTTCCGATTGGCTGTCCGATTTCGAACCAATGGACGAGTTGCTGCTTGTAGTCGGGGCGATGGTCATGACGGGCTCCAGTTCCTTGACCTCTAACGCAAGGCCTGTGCCATCATGGAACTTTCTCGGCCGACTCGCTCTCAGGGACCGACTTAGCGGATGCTACAGTTCTCCGCTCGGCGCCATGCCCCACTCTTCCAGGGTCTTGTGTCGTGAGGCGGAGGGCTTCAAGTGGGCCTTACATGATCCTTGGACTCATTAGCGATATTCACGGCAACCTTGCGGCACTGAATCAAGTGATTGCCGACATGGAAGAAAACGGCGCCGAAAAAGTAATCTGCCTGGGTGACGTGGTCGGCTACGGACCTTACCCTGGGGAATGCCTCGACTTAGTGCGCCGCTGCGGAGCGGTACTGATGGGCAACCACGAAGAAGCGCTGCTGTTTGGCGCGGAAAATTTCAATCCCAGAGCCAAACGTGCGATCGATTGGACCCGCGATCATTTGAAGACCGCTGGTGACGAAGTGACCCGTAAGAACCGTTGGCAAATTTTGCAAAACCTGCAAATGCACGCTCAAGACGGCGATTTTCTTTTCACCCACGCCAGCCCACGCCAGCCCACGCGCGAATACGTCATGCCACGTGACGTTGCGAATCCGGCTAAAATGCAGGAAATTTTCGCACTCATCGGGCATGTCTGCTTCGTCGGTCACACGCATATTCCCGGCGTTTTCCTTGAAGATCTGACCTTTACTCCGCCCAGCGATTTATGGGGCCACACCTATTTCGTTGAACCGGGTGAAAAAGCCTTGGTCAATATCGGTTCGGTTGGCCAGCCACGCGACGGGGATACACGCGCGTCTTATTGTCTGCTAGATACCGAAGTCTCCGCTCCGCGAGTGATCTTTCGCCGGGTCGAATACGACGTCGAATCGACCGCCAAGGCCATTGAAGCGAATAGCTACCTAGACAATTACCTTGCCGAACGCTTACGGGTTGGTCGCTAACACCTTGGCTGAGCGCAGCCGCGACTCAATGCTGCTCAATGCGACTCAATGCGTCGCTCGCTCTCGGTCCTTGCTCTCGGCGAATGCCGCTGCCCGAATAAGCAACGACGAATGGTTCACAAGCAAACGTAAATCCAGGTCTATCCTCTGGTTGTCCATCTTCTGTTAGGCACTAGCTTGCCCACCCGATGGATTCACGCCTACCGAAATTGAGACCCAGTGGCACTCGACTGCCACCGGTAAGCAGTAATCGCGGTGCCACGGTGGCCCTAGGTCCATTGGTGAAGAGCAAGCTCACCGAAGACCCGTTGTGGGGTTACTTCGCGATGAATGGCAAATGGATCTGTCCCTATTGCCTGAGCGTCGTGAATCGTCGCGCTGGACGTAGCCGTGATGATTCCATTACAACGCATATGGAATCATGTCGTGGCTTCGGCAACGGTCATGGCCAAGTCCAATTAGTCGAAGTCATCTCTCGCCGACAGCAGTACGAAAATCTTGTTCATTTAGCGGACAGCGATGCGTCATGGCGAGTCTATGACGCGTCCGGCACGTGGTATTGCCCCGCCTGCCTTGACCGGGTTTCTGCGGTCCGCATTCAAGGAAGCCAGCTCACCAGTTTTGTTTATCAGGCCATGGCTGATCACCTGAGCAACTGCGGATCATACCTGCGCGGTGTGCGGCCACGACCTGAAGATGTCCAACGCGCACGTGATCACGCGGCGCGTTTCCCTGCGCTTTTACAAGCTCTCCAACATAATCTGCAATTTCCCGCATGGCGTTATCTTGATGCGAACGGTCTTTGGGTTTGCCCATGTTGTCTCCAGCACGTGCCCCGTGTTCGCGTCGTCAACGACACCGATTGGCCACGCGCACCCGAGCAAATAACCCATCATTTGCTACAAGAATGCACCGCCTACGCCAACGATCCCAACCAGGTACAACCTGAAGCATCGGTGCGCGAGGCTGCTGCTCAATCCGTCCCTGTTTTGCAACCAACTCAATCGACCTACCGCACACCGCTGCCAGCGAGCGATGGTACAAAGGTTTATCGCGCACCATTACCTGGGCTCACGGTGCCAGTCGCCAAACCAGCGACGACCACTCCGCCGATTGCACGGCCAGCACTTGGTCGCCAGCCCCAGACGCCACCACAAGTTCCCATCACCTATGGAACTCCGATCGTCAACCGACGTGCCGATACGACGCCCAAGGGTGCGCCACAAGTTCCTCACTTTGTGCCGCCAAAGATTGCCCAGCCATTAACTCCGCCCGCATCTTCAACGACGATTCCCACGGCAAAATCACTCACTAACGGTCCTCTTTTTGGCACTTTGCCTGATAACGTTCTTGACGGCACTTCGCTTGATTCGCTGGGCGAAGATTCCATCAACTCAATCTCACGTAACGACGACCACGGCAGCGACGACCACGGCAGCGACGACCACCACCACAGCGACGATGGCAATCATGAGCTTGGGTGGATGGACCACGCCGAAACCCACGCACCAACGATTCAACAAAAGCCTAGCGCCGAACGAACGGACATGATCAAAGCGCGCGCCGTTCAGGCCGGTTTGATGCAGAAGCCACCCGAAGTTGCCGGGTTCCATTTTGCCGCCTGCTACGAAGCCTGCACGGATATCAGCGGTGATTTTTATCAATATATCCGCCTGCCAGATGGTCGCGTCGGTTTCGCCATGGGAGACGTCAGCGGTCATGGTGTGCAGGCTGGTTTAATTATGTCGATGGCAAAAAAGACCTTCGAGATCTACGCCTCCATGGGCCTCTCTCCGGCAGAAACACTGTCGTCCGTCAACGATGCTATCGCCCGCGATTTGGGCGGTAAATTATTTGTCTCGATGGTGTACGCCTTGTTGGATCCAACGACGCGCACGATTACCTGGGCACGTGCCGGCCATACGCCCAGCCTGCGCTACAACGCCGACGACGATAAAGTCGAAGAGATCAAACCGCCGGGCATGGTGGTCGGCATGAAGACCGGCCCGATGTTTCGTAACAGCATCCAAGAACAGGTCA
Organism: Planctomycetota bacterium; assembly: GCA_031382605.1. Taxonomy (GTDB): domain Bacteria; phylum Planctomycetota; class UBA11346; order UBA11346; family UBA11346; genus BOG-1363. The sequence continues at coordinate 5,002 of JANMYZ010000096.1, forward strand.
CCACGGTACGCTCGGGCGATGTCATTTTGCTCTACACCGATGGCATTACCGAGACCATGAATCTTCAACAGGAAGAGTTCGACACCGAGCGCTTAGTCGAAGTCATGCGCCGCTTCGGCAGTCAAGGCGCCGAAGTTCTGGTCAGCCGTATCATGGAAATCATCCGTCACTTCCGCGGACCACAGCCACCAGCTGACGATTCTACCTTGCTGGTTTTGACAGTAGATTGAGCGAGACCATGGAACCCAAGTCTCCGACTGATGCGCGCCCAACGATTGACTCTAGCAGTCGTATCTCTATTCCTTCCGGCTCTGCTGGTTCGCAGCAGGTCGCGTCAGTACGGGTGGAGCACAAAGCCGTGAAATTGCAAATGGCCGCTTTGACGCACAAAGGACGTGTGCGAAACCACAACGAAGATTCGCTCTATTTTGATGTCCGCGATCGCGTGATGATCGTTTGCGATGGTATGGGTGGACACGCGGGCGGCCACATCGCCAGCGAACTCGCGGTGCAAGTCGTATCCAACGGCCTGCGTCAATTGCGGCCTTCTGACTGGAGCGATGAAAACCACGTCATTGAAGCGATGAAGAGCGCAGTCTTCGGCGCCAATGATCACATCCTGAGCCGTGCGCGCGTCGACACCGGATTGTCGGATATGGGCACCACCATTGTGGGCTTGGCCTTCATGTTCGACCGCGTCATCACCGTGAATGTTGGCGACAGTCGCATTTATCGCGTGTGTAAAGACGGCATTGAACAGGTCAGCGAAGACCACAGTTTAGTCGGAGAACGCGTGCGCGCCGGATTGCTTGATCCCGACAGTGACGAAGCGGCACTGCTGGGTAATATCGTTACGCGCGCTCTGGGCATGGAACAAGTGACCATCGATATCACCGTCGAGGGCCTGATGATCGGCGACACCTATCTGCTGTGCAGCGACGGGCTGTCCGATCTCGTAAGTGATGACGATATGTTTGATATCGTTCAAGGCGCAGAAAGCCTGGAGCAAGCCTGCGTCACGCTGGTCGACTTGGCCAACCAACGCGGCGGAATTGATAACATCACCGTCGCGTTAGCGCGCGCGGTCAACTAAGCTTTTAAAAAAGAACGTTCCATGGCAACCAGCCGACTTGATTTGGATGCGGCATCTACCGCACTGCTGATCATCGATGTGCAAGAACGCTTTCTGAAAGTCGTCCCCGCCATCGCTGCTGATCAAAGCGTTGGTCGCAACTGCCGAATCCTGCTGCAAGCAGCTGGGCTATTACAAATTCCCAGGTTGTTGAGCGAACAATATCCCGCCGG
>JANMYZ010000136.1:0-3029 GCA_031382605.1 Planctomycetota bacterium
CATCCACCAACCGACGCTGATAATAACCGCCAATAATGCGGCAACCGCAGCCCAACTCAAAATCGGCGATGATTGACGGCGACTACGCCGCGAATTTCCGATCGAGCGCTGCACGGCGCGCACCACGGTACTCGCGGAACGTTCAGCATCGATGCGTTCGGCAACGCTGCGTATGACCGCGTCATCGCTGGTGAAAGCCTGGGCAAGTAAGTTGGTAAAGGCCAAACGCTCACGCACCACCAAAGCTTCTTCACCGCGCAGCGCGGCGACCAAAAAGCGAGCATCATCTGCAGCCAACGTGCCGTCGCGATACGCATCGATAGCAAGATCCAAACGTTCGCTCATGGCGACACCGTTCCTGCAACACAGCGTTGCAGCACCGTTTTGAGCCGCAGAAGAATCATCGACACCGCGTTCGGACTCTTGCCGAGCGCCTGCGCCAAGGCCTGCACTTCGACGCCGTCGGCATAACGCTGTTCCAACAAGCGACGGTGATCAGCGTCCAGCTGTTCGAGACAACGATGCAACGCCGCTAAACGCCCCGCGCTGTGTTCATCTGCTGCTGGTGGAGCCGCGATCAAGACCTCATCCACCAACGCCAATTCCCGCCGACGTTTCGGCAAACGATCACGCACGAATTTCAATGTTCGATTTCGGCAAATGGTGCGCAGCCACGGCCCGAATTCGCGGCTCTGATCGAAACGATCCAGTCCCCGCCACGCATCGACAAAGCTTTCTTGCACCACATCCAAAACATCATCACGCTCGCTCAGCGACATCGCCACCAATGCTCGCAAACGCGCCTGATGCAGAACCACCAGACCACTAAAGGCCTCGCGATCTCCAGCAGCAGCAGCAGCGATCAGCTTGCGTTCTTCGTCCACCAGGGGCTCCTACCGAACGGTATCCGGCGATCAGGAGGATCTCACGGACCATTCTGGTGCAGCCTGATCCGGCGTGGAATGCACCTGCGCGCTCATACGAAATGGGCCGGAGAAACAACAAACCATCGCCACCACACGAGGGCGACGATGGTTGCTGTGGTTACGCTGGTCTTCGGCGGTCGCCAACGGGCGTCAGCTTAACCTAAAAAACGCATTGGATAGAACGCAGAGAACCCGAGCACCAGAGTGAGAGACAAGATGATATGTCGAAACAGCGAAACACGTATTGGGTGATCGTTTAAAAGGATCTAATTCTTTCTCTTCCTCTGGTGCTCTGGTGCTCTGTAGTACTAAGGTTCTATTTCTCCGTGCTATCCGAAGAAATCGCTACACGTACGAAAGGAATGAAAACAGGGGAAGGGCTAAACCACAGAGGGCACAGAGAGCACAGAGAAAGGCATTCTGATTTTTCTCTGTGCCCTCTGTGTCCTCTGTGGTTAGACTTCTCCGATCTTTGTCTTCGCTTGGGTTCCAGCTCTGCCGGGCTGGGTTCCATCGCTGCGTTTAGACTCAAGCCTCAGATAATGCGGTAATTCCAGGCAGATCCTTGCCTTCAAGCAATTCGAGCGAGGCGCCGCCGCCGGTGGAACAGTGGGTGACTTTACTGTCGGTGCCCCACTTCGCTGCGGCAGTAGCGGTGTCGCCGCCGCCGATGACGGTGACGGCGCCAGCCTGGGTGACTTTGACCACGGCGTCCATCGCGGCCTTGGTGCCGACAGCGAACTTGTCGATCTCGAACACGCCGAGCGGGCCGTTCCACACAATGGTTTTGGCACGGGCAATAACCGCAGCGTTTTGCTTGACCGTTTCAGGTCCGCAGTCGAAACCTTCCCAGCCTGCAGGAATGCCGGTTTTATCGGTCGCTGCGCCGACGTTGCAGTCAGCGCCAAATTTATCACCAGTGACGTAGTCGACCGGCAGGTGAATTTTCACGCCTTTGGCTTCGGCTTTTTTCAACAGATCGGCAACGATCTTCGCGCCTTCTTTGTCGAACAGGCTGTTGCCGATTTCCATACCGAAACATATCTTTTTGAAGGTGTAGGCCATGCCGCCGCCGATGATCATTTCGTTCACGCGGTCGAGCAGATTGTTGATCAGTTGAATATAGTCGGCGACCTTTGCTCCACCAAGAATGGCCAACACGGGACGCTTGGGATTGTCGAGTACCTGAGCGAACGCGTCGAGTTCTTTCTTCAGCAGAAAACCAGCCGCGCGTTGCGGCAACTTGCAACCGACCATCGACGAATGGGCGCGGTGTGCGGTACCGAAAGCGTCGTTGACGTACACATCACCAAGCTTGGTCAACGACGTACGGAAGGCTTCCACCTTCGCCGGATCGGCCTTCACCGACGTGCCGTCCTCATTCTTGATCTTGCCTTCTTCTTCAATGTGAAAGCGCAGATTTTCGAGTAGCACCACTTCGCCAGGCTTCAGCGCGGCGCAGGCGGTTTCCACCGCAGGGCCAACGCAATCGTCGAGAAATTTTACCGGACGGCCCAACAGCTCCTGCACTTTGGCAGCGATCGGTTTCAGGCTGAATTTATCGACCTTTTTGCCATCAGGACGGCCAAGATGGCTCATCAACACCACCGACGCGCCTTGATCGAGCGCATACTTAATGGTTGGCAACGCCGCAGCGATACGCTGAGTGTTGGTAATCGCGCCGGTCTTCTTGTCCTGCGGTACGTTAAAATCGACGCGCATCAGGACGCGCTTGCCCTTCAACGAGAGCTGATCGATTGAGAGCTTGGCCATGATGGATTCCTTCAAAAAGACAGCGCCGTGTTGCTGGCACTGTCGGGGAGGGCGGAGGTTCCGGCCACCCTGCCATCAGACAAGAGGGAGAAGTATCAGGGAATTGAGCCTAAAAATCGCAGTAGGAATTCAGGATTCCACCGCGAAGGCGCCTTATTTTTCGACGAAGTGCAGCCAGTTGAGATTAAACCTAAAAAACGCAGTAGAGAACCATTTTACCGCAAAGCAGCAAAGAGCGCAAAGGACTTACATCAAAAACAAGACTCATCTGTTTGGTGAAGTCCTTGATCATACGAAATTGAATTCAAAACCCTGCCTTTCCTTTGTGTC
>JANMYZ010000152.1:0-3182 GCA_031382605.1 Planctomycetota bacterium
TCGGCGGCTTCTGCGTGGCGAATGGCGCCGCTATCAGTGTGTTTTTGGTCAGCAGAAGAACGAGGAACTTTGGTCATTGAGACCTCCACAGGGTGGGGAGTGTGAGTTGCTCGCGCGCTCCGTGCAAGGCTGCATCGCGAAGCGGGTCTCGGCGCGTTCTTCATCAAGACTGCATCTGTCAGATTCATGGGTTGAATCGACTCATCGAGAAGTGGTCTGGAAACTGGAGAATGACATGGAGGACCGGAGAACCGGAGAAGTCAAAATCCAAGAATCAGCGTGGAATACAGGATTGAGAATCCGTTTATTCTCCGGTCCTCCGGTCCTCCTTGTCAGATTTCGCCATTTCCAGGCAGCTTCTGAGATCTCACCGCCGGTGATTCAGCGCTGAATCCCTTATTCAACCCGGCGTGCAGCAGCGCGCAGCAAACGATACGGCGCGCCTGGATTAGGATTTTCATCCGCTAAATGAGCGTCAGCGGCCTCGGCAGCGGCGGCGAACAATGCGTCACGACACGTGGGATCACCATCATGCCACAAACTGCCATCCGGAAGCGTCAACGAGGTGGGAACCCACGCGCGCCAGCAAGCCATTAACTGGCCTGGATCGTCCTCTGGCAGCAGCAACGCGGCAAGTTGACGCGTGAGTTCTTCCACCAATTCAGCATCCAGCTGCGCCGGATCGGCACTGCGTAACCACAGCCAACCGAGCCACGCTTGTTTCGCGAGCGGCGCCACATCGCCTAATTCACCGTCTTCAGCGAAGCGCACGCGCACGGCGGCGGTGGCGGAACGCAGCGTGTTGGCGGTGACCGCGCCGCAGCGAAATCCCTCACTTGCCGCTGCGCGATATGCCGCCAACGCGTGCGCCAAATGACGACGCTTTTCTTGCAGCACGCCTTGATTGTAACCAGCAGTGACGGCGGCTTCGTGATCGCCGTGGCGGGCCACGCCTTGCAAAGCTTGCAGGAAATAACGGCTGGCTGCCGCAGCATCATCCATGCGCTCCGCCGCCAGCTGACCCATGGCCACCAAGAAACGACCCCAGGCCGGATGCGCCGGCGGATTCGCTGACAGAGCGTGGTACAGCTCCTCACCACGCACATACACCATGGCCGGCACCGCTTCAGTCTTGGCATGGGCGGCCAAAAAAGCGTTCAGCAAGTCGATCGGATCAGCATTCGGCAGCATGATGCGCGTTGTCGTCTGCATTTTCCCCTGGGACAAGGGCGCAAATCGCATGACCACGGGACCCAGGCGACGGGCGTGGTCCGTGAGGCGTGGTCGAGCAGGCGCTCGACCCTGCCGGCCATCTCCTCAGCATTGCCCTGCCCATCCATCCCTCTAGGCTCCCCGCCCTTTCCGTACCTGAGGATTGCGCCATGACCGACCTGCCTAACTCGCCTGCAAAGCCAGAAAACCTCGACGTTAAGGGGGATAAAGACGATGCCAAAGACGGTGTCGCGCTGCCGAAAAATCAGCAGCTGACCACCACGCAAAAAGTCTTTATCTGGAGTATGGTGGTGTTCGTTGGCATCCTGTTTGGTGCCGGTCCGATCACTGACCAACTGCTTGGCCAAGCGGGTCAGAGTGCCTACGTCAATAATGTCAGTGAAATCGACATCATCGCCCGGCAAGGAGTTGCCCGTCGTTTGCAAGACGCGCTCAACCCACAGCGCCATCCGTATTTTGGCGGCGAGATGTTTGAACCGTCGGCCAACGACCGCTATCAACGCCCGGTGAACGTCCAAGAAATCTGGGCAGAGCGCATCAAACTGGCACGCTACGCCGAAGCTCAAGGATTGCTTCCTGGCGGCGCGGCGCTCGACGCTTTGGTGAAAACGTTTTTGAATAAGCCAATGCCTGGAAATGCCGCAAAGCGGTATGCCGATGTGTTGGAGGAACTCAAAGGTGGTCCGAAAGAGGTTACGCTTGCCCACATCAAAATGTACTTGGCTGAGGAACGCGCTCGCCAATTGGTTGGCATGGCCAACGTCGTGGCGCCGGCAGTTCCGGTAGCGACCGGTAATATGATCAATGCTTTGGCGGCGATGACTCGTGCCGATCAAACGCAAGGCAAGAAGGGCGATCAAGTGGTGGTGAATGAAATCATTCTGACGGCCAAACACCTGTTGGCCGACATCAAAGACGACGACGCCGAAATTCAGCAGCAGTACGAAAGCATGAAAAAAGACGGGTATTTCACTCGTCTTTTGGCGCTGGAAGTCACTGTGGCTTATGCCGATAAAACGGCGTTGGCCGCGCAAGCGCTGATTACGGACAGCGATATTGAGGCTTACTACAACGCGAACAAAGAGAACTACCGCAAGCCGGTAGAACCACCCAAGGTTGAAGAAAAGAAGCCAGAAGAAAAAACCGCTGACGCCGCCAAGCCGGAAGAGAAAAAAGCTGAAGAGATAAAACCAGAGGAGAAAAAACCAGACGCTCCCGTGATTGCCTACAAATCGTTGGCTGAGGTGAGCGCTGACATCAAAATGAAGTTGGCCATGGACCGTGCTAACTCGCTGGCGCCGGAACTGGTGAAGAAATTTTCTGGGAAAGCCGAAGACCTGCTCAATCAGTCAGATAACACCGAATTCAAAGCAGCAGCAGCTAAGGCCGGCTTGCTGACCCGTGAAAAACAGTTCATCGATGAACCCAGGGGTAGCGGGACGCTGGATGCTGGCGACTTTGGTATGCTTGATGAAAAACAATTACACTTGTTCACCCAAGAAAAAGGGTTCATCACCTTGGCAGTTCAAAGCACTGGTGAAAAAGCCACCTGGTTAGTTGTGCGCGTCGATGGCCGCCGTGACGCCGGTTCGTTGGAATTGACGGCCGTGCACGATCTCACCACGGGTGCAACGGTGAAAGCGAAGGTCAAGGCCGTTCTTGCCGGTAAACGTGCGTACAAAGAATTGCTCGCCAAAGCGGAAGAGATTCGCGCTGCGTCTGAAAAGCTGGGGCCAGGTGGTTTGCAGAAATGGGCCGCCAGCGAAGAAGCCAAAAAATGGGCCGTCACGCCGTCTACCAACACGCTATACGCGATGACGCAGATCACTCCGCCCGCACCTGAACAAGGCGCCACCGCGCTGAGCGAGGGCAAATTGCTGGCCACTATGGCGATGCCTGAACGCATCGTTGCGCTGGGTGATTCGCCAAGCCAAGGCGACGTGCCTGCG
>JANMYZ010000190.1:0-9236 GCA_031382605.1 Planctomycetota bacterium
GTCCAAGGCAAGCCCGCCGACATCGGTGGATATTACTTACCAGATCCGGCCAAAGCGAACGTCGCTCTGCGCCCCAGCACGACGTTCAATGGCATCCTGGCAACGGCGATGAAGTAAGTTTCCGTCGCGGCAGAGCTGGCCCTTTCGCGCAATGGCGTTGCGATAAGCAAAACGTCATTGCGCTTTCGGTAGCGCTTTCGCTAACTGGCGAAGCCCTCTTTAGGAAGCTCTGCATCACGAGTATTATTCACCAAAGATTCAGACTAGCCAAAGTCCGTTGTAAGATTTCCGCATCTCGTGGTAATTCATTTTCAACCCGTGGCGACTCGACTCGCTGCACCAACCTCCCAAGGATGATCATCATGACTATTCGCTTATTGGCCTGCGGCCTTCTTCTGCTCACCGGTACCATGGCAAACGCTGCTGATCTCAAGCCTGACACCGACGGTTATATTAATCATTGGCTCGTCCTGGAAGGATTCGAACTGGGCGAAAAAGCCAGTGATCACAGTGAGGAAGCACAAAAAAACTTTCTTACTCAAGAAGCTTTTGCGAATGAATTCAAGGCTCAGCCAAAAGACGGAGATAAGGTCAAGATCACCCTGCCTGAGGTCACCTCGACTGAGGTCACCTGGAAAGCACGCGAAGGCGAAAATGGCGTGTTGAACTTTGACGAAGTGGACAATGTGATGTTCATTTCTGTCGTCTACATCACCAGCGAGGTTGAAATCACCGAAGCAAAGTTGTCGATTGGTTCCGACGACAGCTCAAGCTGGCGCGTCAACGGCACTGAAGTACTGGCCGTTTATGAAGGTCGCGGGGTGGAGCCAGACGCGAACGAAAGCAGCCCATTTACCCTCGTCAAAGGTACCAATGTCATCCTGGCAGCGGTCATCAACGGCAGCGGTCCATCTGGACTCAGCGCACGTATTCTCGATAAAACTGGGACTCCGGTAAAAAACGTTGTTGTTTCACTGACTCCACCACCCGCGAAGTAACCGCACTCGCGGAGATTCACGCTCACGTCCGCTGGCCCACCCCACACACTTGCGGGGGGGGCCATTTTTTTTGGGGGCTTCGTGCGTCCTCGTTTCCGCCGCGGCTTTCTTTCGGGGTTGATGAATCCAAGGAAAAAAAGATCCCGACATAACGCCGCAGAGCCGCTTTGCTGCGGCTCCGATTCGTAACCTGTCCGCAAGCGCCCTGGTTGCGCGCCCTGGGTCCTCGTCCTACGGTTCGCGCCCCTCGGTTTTGCGTTCTGACCTTTGCCTACGGCGGTGAGAACGTTCACCTTCACCTTTCATTCGGAGTTCACATGGATCTGCACGGCAAAAATATGATCGCTGGACGCGCGGAAGCGACCTCAGCCAAAACGTTCACCGCAATTGATCCGGCGACAGCGACGGCGCTGATGCCGACCTTTCATGAGGCTTCGCTGGGCGATGCCAATCGTGCTGCCGCCGCCGCGTCAGAAGCTTTCGTCACTTACCGCCGGACCACCGGTGAACAACGCGCTACTTTTTTAGAGGCGATCGCCAGCGAAATCGACGCGCTTGGTGAAGCGCTGATCAAACGTGCGCAAAGCGAAACCGGTCTGCCCGAAGCCCGTCTAATCGGCGAACGTGGTCGCACTACTGGCCAACTACGCGCCTTCGCCGCGCTGGTTCGCGAAGGTTCATGGGTCGATGCGCGCATCGATCGCGCGCAGCCTGAACGCAAACCGCTGCCACGCGCTGATATTCGCCGCATGTTAATGCCCATCGGCCCAGTGTTGGTTTATGGCGCATCGAACTTTCCGCTGGCATTTTCTGCTGCTGGCGGCGACACCGCTTCGGCTTTGGCAGGCGGCAACACGGTGGTGTTGAAAGCGCACCCGGCACATCCTGGGACTTCTGAATTGGTGATGCACGCGGTATCCAAGGCGATCGCCACCTGTGGTCTGCCAGCGGGCACCATCAACCTGATTCACGCGGTTGATACCGCCGTCAGCATGGCGCTGGTGCAGCATCCGTTGATCACCGCGGTCGGCTTTACCGGCTCACTCGGAGCTGGTCGCGCGATTTATAATGCCGCCGCTACACGTCCGGTGCCGATTCCTGTTTTCAGCGAAATGGGCAGCATTAATCCGGTCTTTATTCTTCCTGGTGCGCTCGCCGAACGCGGTAAAGCCATCGCTGAAGGTTTCGTTGGTTCATTGACCATGGGCGTCGGCCAATTCTGTACCAACCCTGGTGCGGTGGTGGCAATCAAATCAGCGCAGCTTGATACTTTCCTTGCCGACGCCGGCGCGCTGATCACTGCCGCTGCGCCTGGAACCATGCTGTATGACGGCATCCGCACGCGTTATGAAGCTGGTGTCAACGCGCTGGGTAAACGCACGGGCGTCACCATCGCCGCACAAGCGACGCAGGCCGCAGATCCCAAACGCACGCAAGCTGGCGCGCGTTTGTTCCGCGTCAGCGCAGCGCTGTTCTTGGCTGATGCGCATTTGCGTGAAGAAGTCTTCGGGCCGTCATCTATTTTGGTGGAATGCGCATCACTGGCGGAAATGGAAGCCGTCGCACAAGTCTTGCCCGGTCAACTGACGGGCACCATCCAGGCTGCTGCGTCCGACCTCGCCACCGTCGGCCCATTGGCGGATGCACTGACGCAACGCGTTGGTCGCTTATTGTGGAATGGCTTTCCGACCGGCGTCGAAGTGTGTTCGGCGATGGTCCACGGCGGACCGTATCCTGCGACCACGGATTCGCGCAGTACGTCAGTTGGTACGACCGCGATCGAACGCTTTGTTCGCCCCGTGTGTTTCCAGAACGCGCCGCAAGAATTGCTCCCGGCTGAATTACAAAACGCCAATCCGCGCGGGATCTGGCGGAGCATCGACAGCGAATTCAGCAAAAACGCGGTCTAAAACGGCTCTCCGTGAACGCCAACTTCCCATTGGCGTTCACGGAGAGCAGGCGCACGGCCAATGTGCTGATCGAGCTGATTCAGCGAATGCTGAGCGATGACGCATCGGACAAGCCCTTGTCATCATCGGTGGCAGGGGCATCAGACACGCGCGCGGTGTGTGAAGTGGCAGGCCGATGTGCAGCTTGGCGATATTGTCTCGTTCCGTTTTTGAGCCTATGGTTGACATGTGTTCGCTTCACCATCGGCTGTAAATTCTGCTGATTTAATGATAACTGCGCACGATGGCTTTTTCTAACTCTTCAGAGATTTTAAGACTTTAGGACGGCAACCCAGTGGCGAACAACGGCAACAGTGCACCTGAATTAGATGAAGACTTTCGCTATGGCCAATTAGCCATTGAAGGTCGTCTGATTACTCCCGACCAGTTCGACATCGCCATGGATCGGGTGCGCGAAGTCAAAAAGCCTTTGGCTGACATCTTGGTCGCTGAAGGCACCATCGACACTACCACCGCTGAGCGCCTGACCAAGGCGTTGCGCCGCATTGTTCGCGACGAACGCGCCAAGAGCGAAGGCGGCATGTTGGTCAACAAACAGATCGGCGGCTACAAACTGATCAGACGCATCGGCGAAGGCGGCATGGGCGAGGTCTATTTGGCCGAGCAGCTGACCATGCACCGCACGGTTGCGCTCAAGATTTTGCACAACAAGTGGGCCGACGATGAAGAGTTCCGCAAACGCTTTTTGCTCGAAGCGCGCGCTGCTGGCAAACTCAACCACCAAAACCTGATTCAAGTTTACGACGTCAATAAATACCAAGGGAAGTACTACTTCTCGATGGAATTTATCGACGGCGTCACGGTCGAAGATCTGATTCGCCACGAAGGCGCCCTGCCGGTCGAAAAGGTCATCAACATTTGTATGCAAGTGTGCCAGGCGTTGAAATATCTCGCCACTCACAACATCGTGCATCGCGACATCAAACCAGCCAACATCATGGTGACCAAAGATGGTACGGTGAAGTTAGGCGATTTCGGTTTCATTCAATCGGTGTGGGACTCCGAGCTGATGCAAGAAGGTACCACCATCGGGACGCCCGATTATATCAGCCCTGAACAGGCTCGCGGCGAACGCAATCTTGATGTCCGCAGCGATATGTACTCGCTGGGCGCGTCGCTCTTTCACATGCTCACCAGCAAGACCTTGTTCCAAGGTTCTTGCAGCAAAGTGATGCGCGATCATATCGAAACCGTCCCACCAAAACTTGATGACCTGCGCAAAGATCTGCCCAAAGATTTGGTGCGGATGCTGACGAAAATGACGGCCAAGCAGCCGATCGATCGCTATCAGACGCCCGATGAAGTGATCAAAGATATGGAAATGCTGCGCATCGACGTGGCCCATATGGAAGGTGCCATTCCGTCGTCGCGCAGCCAGATCCTCAATGTTCTTTCGGCGGAAAAACAACGCATTTCTACCCTTGAACGGGACTTGGCTAGCAAAGGCCAAACGGTCATTCTTTTAATGGTCATGATGGGCATCGGTTGGATTCTTGCCGCTGGTTGTTTTGCGATGTGGATGTTAAGCGCTAAGTAGTCCGATCGCTGTCGTTCGGCGGTTCTGAATCATTCGCTCTTCTCTTCATCAGCGATCCAGCAGTGCGTTTACCCGTAGTTGGTTTCGTTTGAAACCCTTACGCATTCGCTGGCAACCTCCCGTTCGGGGGTTGCTCCGTTCGTAGGCGATAGCTAGGTTCAGCAACATGTATGAACTCGTATTTTTGACAGGTGCTCGCGCCGGCGAAGTCGTCCCGGTCAATAAATCCCTTATTGGCGGACGCAGCCCCGACTGTTCGCTCGAAGTTCCCGATCCCAACGCCAGCCGACAACACGTACGATTTCAATGGGACGGAGCCAGTCTCGTCGTCGCCGACAATGGCTCATCCAACGGCACCTACGTCAACGACATCCGTATTCCCGGCAATCACCTTGCCGTTGAAGGCGATGTCGTACGCCTGGGCGAAACGCGCATTCGCGTGCAAACGCATAAGATTCCCAGCGACGCGCATTCCAGTTCCATTTTCGGTTTTAAAGAACGTGATGCTGATCTCAGTCAAAGTATTGTGCTCTCGGTGTCCGAAGTTCGTTCACAGGGTTTAGACGCCGCCGCTTTGGCGCTGCGCTTGAATGCCATTATCCAAATTTCAAAAGCCTTGGCGAACATTACCAAAGAAGATGAAGTCTTTTCGCGCATCATCGAAGAGTTGCTCGCGGCCTTTCCGCAGGCGGATCGCGGCTTTCTGATGCTTGGTTCAGAAGTTGGCAAGCTGGAAGCCAAAGCCATGCGTAACCGCAAAGGAGTCACCGAAAACCTCAGCGTTTCGACGACTATTTGCCGCCAAGCATTGGAATCCAAGTCAGCGTTTTTATTCAACGATCAAAACAGCGGAGATTTCGATCAAGGCATGTCGATCGTTTCGCTCAAGATTCGCAGCGCGATGACCATTCCCTTAATCGTTAATGATGAAGTTCTGGGACTCCTGCAAATCGACACGCCTGATAGCAAACGCGCTTTCACGCGCGGTGATTTAGAGCTCGCCGTCACCGTGTGCCAGCAAGCCGCCATTGCGATGCGTAATGTACAGCTGCTACGCGACGTGAAGTTTGAAACGCGTCGCCGTGATAATCTGATGCGTTACCTGCCTGGGGCGATGGCCGACCAACTGAAAACCGGTTCGGATGTGTTCGAATTAAAAGGCGGCACCTACCGCGCCTCCATTTTATTTTCCGATGTCATTGGTTTTACCCGCATGTCTGAGCGTCTGGCGCCAGAGCAAGTCATTGCTCTGATGAACGCCTATTTTGATCGCATGGTTCCGTGCATCCAAAATCATTACGGTTCCGTCGATAAATTTATGGGCGACGCGATCATGGCGGTGTGGGGCGTGCCAATAGACAAGGGTGACGCCGCGTTGAATGCCGTTGCCGCCGCATTAGCGATGCAAAATGCTTTGGTCGGCTTCAACAGTTTGCAGTCGCGTGATGGTCAACCGGTGCTCGCCATGGGCATCGGCGTGAACAGCGGCTTAGTGGTTGCCGGAAACATCGGCACCGAAGAGCGCAAGGAATACACCGTGCTGGGCGACACGGTGAACACCACCCAACGTCTGGAAGCGACCGCCGGTCGCAGTCATGTCCTGATCAGCAACGCGACCTGGCAAGCCCTTAATGGCGCCGGTCACGGCTTGGCCATGCCGCCGCTGAAAGTGAAGAACAAAGACGAACCCCTGGTGGTCTTCAGCGTGCGCGGACTGCGCATTTTGAACGATGAGGTCGTGCTGCATCTCCCCCTCCTTAGTGGAATCCATACCGTGTACTTGGTCAGACGTTTGGCCGATCGCAGCTTCTTGCTGCTCCACCCTGCTGATTGCGATATCCTTACGAACGATGTCCTTAGCGATGCACAAGAATGGTCAGGCAGGTCTTTCGGCCGCCCAGAAATGCTTCAAGTTTTGCCCAGCCAAGCCGGCGACGGCGCATTGGTACGCAGTCAAATTCGTCTTGCTGATCCAGAGCTATCCGGACTGCTCGGACCAACCGCCATCACCTGCACGCGCAGCTGGGACACGCTGTTGCGATCAGTCGATCTATAACGACGCATGATCCGTCTTTTGTGACCGTAAACTTTTTTCAACCGACCTCACCTATGACCACTCACCTCCCATCACGACCGCTTCCTTCACATTCCGCTGACTGGCTGGACGAAGTGCTTGGTTGCCTGAAAATCGCTGCCGAAGCTGCCATTGAGGAAGGTCTTGACGATGAGGACGATGAGGACGATGAGGACGGCGAAAAGGGTGAACGTGATATATTTTTCCTGCAAATTCACGCAAGATCTTCCTGTTATCATGCTCGGGGATTAGTCGACAAAATAAGCAATCCCAAACAGCTCATGAAAGAGCTGAATACTCTAAGCGACCTTGCCCTTTCTTTGCGTGATGCTGTTCCGAGTGACTTGCAAGAAATGGGGAGCAAAGCGCGATTATTTCTGCTCTTTTACCTCGCCGCCCATGTTCGTGCTGGCATCCTTAATTCAGCCCAAGCACAGCTCATCGTGCATGCCTGCTGGTTAGACTGCGATGATGAAAGCGATGATGAAAGCGATGATGAAAGCGACGATCTGCCATTCGATATTGGCGTCGATGCCCCAGACAATGTCACCGCCTGGGTTGATGAAATCATTGCCGCCTTCGCCAAGAGTTCCGGACGCCCTTCTTTGACGTTGGACGATGGCGACACCTTCATCGCTGACCGAAAGTCGATGTTACAAATCGTCACCGTATTGGCGCTGAACCAGCGTCAGGCGACAACGACGCGTGAGGCCTTGAATGATCTCATGGAGGTCATCTCGGCGATGGAAACCGACGTCAGCAACATGGGTCCCGAATGGAAGGCCACGCGCCGCATTCCGTCCATGGCATTTTCGCTGTACTACGTGTGGGTTCACTTGGCGCTTGGCCTAGCCGATGAAGACATGGCCATGACCGTCATGGGCGAATGCACCGCGCGAATCAGTGATTTTCGCGCCCCGCTCGCCCTTGATCGATAATTTTTGCGCGCAATTCTGAGATGACTCAGCGACTTGCGGTGAAGGTTTAAGTTTCTCATGCTTTATTAGGCTTCCCGCGCCGGCGCGGGAACCTAACAGCAGGAGAAATTAAAAATTCCAGCGCCAAGTCGCAAAGACGCCAAGAAAATCAACAATTAGAAGCGGAATCTGGCCGATCAATGGCTTCACCAAATCAGTGACTCTTGTTTTGACTGTAGGTCCTTTGCGCTCTTTGCGGCTTGGCGGTAAAATGGTTTTCTAATGAGTTTTTTTTACGGTGAAGCGTTTAGTCGAGAGTCCGTTGTAATTCACAGCGGCCAATGAGTGATTCGTCCGCCATCAATAATGGCAATTCAACTCCGACCCTATGTTTTCTTGGTGGTTTCCCGCGACAGCACGGGGTAAAAATCCTGGTGTAAGAAAGTTGATAAATCCCCGACCAATACTCAACGATCTGCCGCACCGCGCTATCGGGAGCAACGTCTATGCGTTCAAATCCGTCATTGTTGGTGTTGGAAGGGTACGGTCTTCCGATCATCACGTCCGTACACTGGACCACCAAAACCTCGGCGTTTATCGCAGCCCAGCGGAATATTCTGGTCACCATAGTTCAGCGACTTTTTCTGCGCAGGTGGAGTTCTCGCCGCCAGTGGAGGTCGCCTTGCTGATGGTGTTGAACCTCGCTTCGCTGGCTGGCACCAATCCACAAGTCATGAGTAACTCGGTACTGGTTGCCGCTCATGCTTCTGCGCCGTTCGTGCGCTTGCCGTACTCGCGCCACGTGCTGCCTTGGCTGTTAGGTGACCACGCATGCTGGTAGCTATCATCCCGGCCTTGAATGAAGCAGGCTCCATTACCCAGGTGATTCTCGACTTGTTGGCAGGCGGCGTGACGCGCGTCATCGTCGCCGACAACGGCAGTACGGATGCTACGGTGCGCGTCGCCCAGGCGGCCGGAGCACAGGTCGTCTCCGCGTCACGGCGTGGATATGGTTCCGCGTGTTTAGCCGGCCTTGCGGCGATACCAGCAACGGCAACCGCAGTGGTATTTTGCGATGCAGATGGAGCCGATGATTTGGCGCGGCTGCAGCAGGTTGTTGGACCAGTGTTGCGTGGGGAAGCTGACTTGGTGGTGGGCAGCCGGGCTTTGGGGGTTTCGCAGTTAGGCGCGCTGACGCCACCGCAACGAATGGGGAATGTGGTCGCCACGCTGTTGATGCGGGTATTGTTTTGGCGGGTGGTCACCGACTTGGGGCCATTTCGCTGTGTGTCCGTGGCCGCCTTGCAGCGGTTGCATATGGGTGATCCCACTTTCGGGTGGACGGCAGAAATGCAGACCAAAGTGTTCCGCTTGGGGCTGCGCTATTTGGAAGTCCCAGTCGATGCCAAGCTCAGGACCGCAGGCGAATCCAAGATCAGCGGTCGCCTAGGTGCGGTGTTCAAAGCTGGGTGGGGGATCATCTCAACCATCATCCGCTATCGTTGCATGCCGCTGGCGTAATCAGCACGTTGGTGGCCGGGTCTGTTGGCCGAGCGCTGTACGATAAAGTGCTCGGGGCTTCAGAATTTGGCTCTGCGGCGTTTCGTGTGGGTGCAATCTCATGGGGCAGCCAAAAGAAGAAAAAATCGAACAGGAGGCGCGGAGACGCGGAGATCGGAGGAGGGGAAGATACTTGCCGGAAAGAATGAGGCCTTTCCTCCTCTTAACTCAGCGTCTCCG
>JANMYZ010000225.1:0-6583 GCA_031382605.1 Planctomycetota bacterium
CGACCGACGGAAATGGCGGCACCTCCATCGCCGCGTTGCTCACCGTGGTTATTCAAGCGGTGCAAGATCCACCGATCATCACGCTGCCATCGCCTGCGACCATTTACGTGCAAGGTGTCGGCGCGTTGGCGGTCGATCCGGCAGCAACGGTTACCGACGCGGACACCGCCGTCTTTACCACCGGTGTCTTAGTGGTGGATTTCACCGCCGGTGCCAGCAGCGCGGATCGCTTACTCATCCAAGCGCAGGGTTCTGGTGCGGGACAAATCGATCAAGTCGGCACTGACGTGCGCTATGGCGGTGTGATTATTGGCACCGTCACTGGGCCAGGAACCGACACCAACCCGTTGCTGGTGGTGCTGAATAATCAGGCCACCGTCGCTGCCACGCAGGCGCTGCTGCGCCGCGTGGCATTGCGCAACGACGCCGCCCCGCCGGTTGGCAGAGCGCGCACCGTGCGCGTGACGTTGACCGACGGTACCGGCGCCACCAGCGCGCCAGCCACCACCACGATCACCGTGCAAACCGTTAACGCTCCGCCGATCGTCACGCTGCCTGGCGGCGGCGTGACGTGGATCGAAGGCCTCGTCGCGATTGATGTCGCGCCCGCCGGAACCATTACCGATATCGATTCTGTGAATTTCCTGAACGGAAACCTCACCATGAATATCACCGACGCGCTGGGCGGAGAAATCATCAGCCTGCGTAACGACGGCAACGGCGTTGGACAAATCGGCATCAGCGGAGCGACCGTTTCCTACGGCGGTGTTGCCATCGGCACCCTCACTGGCGGCACCGCTAGCACGCCGCTGGTTCTTTCCTTCGCCTCCACCAACGCCACGCCCGCCGGCGCAGAGGCCGCGTTGCGCGCGCTGCAATTTACCCGCAGCGGCCAACTGCTCAGCGGCACCACGCGCACCATCCAAGTCGTCGCCAACGACGGCGATGACGCCAGCGTCGCCGTCACCACCACCGTCACGCTGGTGCCGGTCGACGATCCACCGCAAGCCAGCAACAGCATGCTGGTCACCGTCACCGACGTTCCTGCCGAAGGCATCTTGATCGGTAGTGACCCTGAAAACGCCGCATTAACGTGGCAAATCGTCAGCGTTCCCGCCACCGGCACGCTCACGCTGCTGAACACCGCCACCGGCGCCGTGCGCTACGACCCTGTCGCTGGCGCCACCGGCGACATCACTTTCACCGCCCGCGTCAGCGACGGCACTACGTGGTCGAGCCCCGCGACGATCACTATCCGCATCACCGATCGCCTCGCCGCCGTACGACCGCTGATCATCAGCGCGCCACCACGCGAAGGCGTCCTTGGCGTACCGCTCACGTATCAAGTCACCACGCAGCTCGGAGCCCTCCCCAGCGGCACCGACCTCGCCTTCCAACTCATCGGCATCCCAGCGGGCAGCACCGCCACCGTCATCAAGACCAGCGCCATTTCCGCGACCATCACCTGGACTGCCACCGGCACGCCACAACAACACCAACAAATCGGACTCATCGTCAGTGACCCCGTCACCGGCGTCAGCAGCTATCAAGCGATCCAAGTCCTCTGGCAAATCACCGCGCCATCGGGACCTGGGTAAACGAGTGAGCGTTGGTTTTTAGCTTCAACAAACGCACTTCATCACGTTGACAGACAGCCGAATTATGTTGCGGCAAACAGTGCTGGAGCACCGTTCCCTGGGTGCATAAAATGCAGCCGTCAGGGTACGAGGTCCCCACCTGGCTTTTCCCGCTGGATTCGATCCAGCACCTGAAATGCCGCGCGGCGCCGAATAAAGAAGGAGCACGAACAACCTGCCATCACGATGACTGATGACCAGGCGAGGAACCAACGGATCGCCGACGTGTCTACCAGCTGCTTTGCAGCCTCAACACGATCTGCATCCACCCTGCAAATCGGCACTCGGTTAACTCCGAGTGCCGATTTTTTTGGTTCTGAGGGGTGTCGTGTGGGTTCCATTTCATTGGACAGTCAAAGAAGAAAAAATCGAACAGGAGGCGCTGAGACGCGGAGATCGGAAGAGGGGAAGATGTAGGTCGGAGAGAATGATCCTTTTCCTCCTCTCACCTCAGCGTCTCCGCGCCTCCTGTTCGATTATCTTTTCGCTTTGATGAGCCCCAAGGACTGAAAAGACCCACACTGAACACCGCAGAACCTTTTTATTCATTCGATAAACCGCTGCCGTTTGGATTAGAAAAGAAAGCCAACCGAGAAACGTGCACCCAGATCCCAGCCGGAGGGATTGGTGGAATGTGATTCTACCGTTTGACCATTGGGCACGTCGATGGAGATGCTGGTCGCGCGCCAGTAAGAGCCGATCAATCCAATGCCGAACGACACGCTGCGACGATATGCAAGCCAGCCGCTGATGCCGATGGAGCCGCCGTAGCGAAAGCTGTCGTCATCGCTGTGTTGGCCGCTGCTATTCACATTGGCGGAAAACGTGCCGATATTCAGGCTGATTTCGGGAGCGATGCCCGTGGAGATCTCGCCATCAACGGTGCTCCACAAAGGAATCGCTGAGC
Organism: Planctomycetota bacterium; assembly: GCA_031382605.1. Classification (GTDB taxonomy): domain Bacteria; phylum Planctomycetota; class UBA11346; order UBA11346; family UBA11346; genus BOG-1363. Next base: position 2,545 of record JANMYZ010000225.1, read on the forward strand.
CGATCGCTGCGGACAAGCCGATGCTTTCAGTGTCGAGGTCAAAGTTGGTGGTGCTGGCTTCGTGCTCTTCGTAGAACAAGCCGATTTCGGCAAACGGATGGTGAGTTTGCTGAGCGAAATAGTAATCGCGCAGATGGAGTTCAATGCGCTGACCGCTATCCCAATCAGCGGTTTTCCCATCTGCCTTGATCTGCCCGCTGAAAAGTGCGGTGTAACTCAGGTGAGCACCGCTCAACATGACGTCTTCGGCGGCAAGGGGCAGCAGAGCGAAGGTAAGAGTAAGAGGAAGAGCATAGGAGAGGAGTTTGCGCATGTTGCCGCATGCTTGGAGAAAATCGTCACGTGCAAGGTGTGGGATCTGATCAAGATTTTTTTTCGTGGCATATACCACGGTTAGATCTACCAACGCGATTCATCTCGCTTACACCGTGCGCTCAACTTTCGGAGATGGCTATCAATGTCGACCTCGCCTCGTTCTGGATCTACTCCAGCCGTAACTTCCGCCGCGACCGCATCTTTACCAACCACGCTGGGCGCTTTGCGGGCCGACGGGCGTTTTCCTGCGCGCAGCACGAAAGCGGAATTACGCAGCAATTTAGTCACGGCGCTCAGCCAAGGACGCTCTGGCGAACAGTTATTCCCAGGCTTGGTCGGCTACGGCGACACCGTCATTCCACAGGTGGTCAATGCGATTTTGGCAGGACACGATTTGTTGCTGCTGGGTTTGCGTGGCCAAGCCAAGACGCGTTTGGCGCGCTCGTTGACGCGCTTTCTTGATGAGTTCGTGCCTGCTCTTGCCGGTGATCCGCTGCGCTCGCATCCGTTGGCGCCGATTGGTGCACTGGCCGACGATATTCTTGCGCGCGACGGTGATGCCGCACGCGTCGTGTGGTTGACGCGTGATGAACGCTACGGAGAAAAGCTGGCCACGCCGGATGTGTCGGTTGCGGATTTGATCGGCGATGTGGATCCGATCCGCGCCAGTCGTGAGGGCTATGATCTTGGCGATCTGCGTGCCGTAACTTTTGGTATCGTACCGCGCACCAATCGCGGACTATTTTGCATCAACGAATTGCCGGATCTCAGCCCACGTATTCAGGTGGCGCTGTTTAATATTTTGGAAGAGCAAGACGTTCAGGTGCGCGGAATTCCGCTGCGTTTGCCGCTCGATCTGATGCTGATTTTTACCGCCAATCCGGAAGACTACACCAGTCGCGGACAAATTATCACACCGCTGAAAGACCGCATTGGCGCGCAAGTCTTAACCCATTACCCGAAGACGCGCGACGAAGGCGTGCGCATCATGGCGCAAGAATCTCACTTGGCGCCAACGCCAACCTGTGCGCCCGTCATTCCGCCGTTATTCTTGCACATCATCGAAGAAGCAGCTCGCTGCGCCCGCACCAGTGAATTTGTCGATGCGAAAAGCGGCGTTAGCGCGCGGCTCACGATTGCTGCGCTCGAAGCGTTGCACGCCAATGTGCTCAGCCGTGGCTTATTGACCGGCGAAACTGCGCCGGTTGCGCGTTTAGTTGATTTGCCGGCAACCTTAGCGGCAATGACGGGGAAAATAGAATTAGCTTATGAAGGCGAGCAAGAAGGTCCGCTGAAAGTTGGTTGGCACGTGCTTGGCCAAGCGCTCAAAACGTTATGGGCCGAACGCCTGCCTCCGGTGATCAACGAAGAAGAGGTGGCCAGACCGCAACGTGGCGGTGACGATCGCGATAAAGAACGCGGCAAAGACCGTAAAAAAACCGCTGATGAGCGAGACGCTGGCCCATGGAAGGACATCTTGGCGTGGTTCGCTAAGGGCAATCGCGTCGCACTCAGCGATCGCTCGACCACGGCAGAGCACGCGGCTGCGCTGGGCGCGGTTCCTGGCTTAGCGCAGGCGACCGAAGGTGCGTTGGCGCCGCCCGCAGCTGAAAAAACCGTATGGATGGAATTCGTGCTCGAAGGTTTATTTCACGGTGGAGCCTTAGCCCGCGAAGACAGTCTTCGTGGACTCGTGTATAGCGATTTACTGGTCCACATGATGGGCCGCGAAGAACCAAAACGGAGGCGGATGTGAGCACGCTCTTGATCGACGATCTGAAACGCGACCGCCTCATCGCTTTGAAACTGTTCGCTGCGGACGCGGCCTTGCTTGCCCGTCCCTACGCGCCGAATAAGTGGAGCGGTCGCCACGTATTGTTACATCTGACGGATGCCTTGGGCGTGCAGCTCGATCGATTACGTCGCCTGCAAGGTGACGACAAGCCGTTATTGTGGGCGTTTAATCAGAACCATTGGGCTGAACGATTGGCCTATGACCAGCGCGATCTGCGCATCGCAGCAGCGCTTTTTTCGGCGACCCTCGACGCTGTGATTGAGCTTGCGGCGTTGATTCCTGCGGAGCTCTATGAGCGACCAGGAATCCACAGTGAAATCGGGCGAAAAACTTTCGCTGAAGTCCTGGCGTTTATTCATCACCATAATCGCCATCACTTGAATCAGGTGCAGGCATCGGTTGATGGCGTCACCTGGACCAGCGGTTCAACCGAACCACTGCGTCACTATTACGGCCCGACCGTTCCTTAAGGATGTCGTCAACGTGCAGTTCAACTACGAACATTTAGACTGGCGTGAATTAGCCAACCGCATGATGCGCGAAGGGCGCATCGATGAATTATTTCGCGAGCTGATGCTGGCGACCAACGGCGACGTGGAGCGTGCGCTGGATCACTTGGGTGAACTGAGCCAACGTTATCGCCAACAACTTGGTTTTGATCGCGATCAATTCGAGCAACGCCTGCGTGAGCAACAGTTGATCACCGGAAAAATCGGCGAGCGCAAGCTTTCGCCGCGTGGTGAACGCGCGCTGCGCTCCGGCTGCTTAGAAGCGGTCTTTGGCAAACTCAAAGCGAGCGGAGCGGGTGATCATCAGGTCAAGAAATCCGGTTCGTACGGTGAGCCAAACGACATTTTACGCCCATGGCAACCCGGCGATGAATCTTACGACATTCATTATCGTGAAAGCATGCTTGGCTCACTCCGCAGCGGTCGTGGCCATCTTCATCACGATGATTTGGTGGTCCAAGAACGCGATAGTCGAACCGCCGCTGCGACGGTCATGCTGATTGATGTCAGCCACAGCATGACGCTCTACGGCGAAGATCGGATAACCCCAGCCAAGCGCGTGGCGATGGCTTTTGCCGAATTGCAACGCCGACAGTTTCCGCGCGACACCCTCCATATTCTTTTGTTCGGTGATGACGTGCAGGAAGTCACCGTTGCCGAATTGCCCTACATTTCCAATGGTCCTTTTCACACCAACACCTGTGAAGCCCTGCGTCGTGCGGCGGAAATATTAACCAAAAGTCATCAGCCAAATAAACGCGTGGTCATGATCACCGACGGAAAACCAACTGCGTTATTTGAGCGCCGCCCAGGCCGTGACGGCAAGCGCCAACTGATGATCAACAGCAGTTATGGACTCGATCCGCAGATCGTCACCGCCACGCTCAATCAAGGCGCGCGCTATCCGCGTTTGAAAATTGACCTCAGCGTTTTCATGGTCGCCAGCGATCCGTATCTCGAACGCTTCGTCGCTCGCTTAGTCGAAGTCAGCAAAGGGCGCGCGTTTCGCGCCACGCTTGGCGATCTTGGAAGTCAGGTGCTGTCGCAGATTTTTGGACGGCGTTAGCGTCGCTTCCCTTTTGCCCCGGGTTCCTGTCAATTATTCGCCCAACAGGATGCGGCTCATGCGAGCGCGTTGAGGTCCGCTGACCAGATCATGCAAAGTATATTGATCCAAGCTGGCGTAGAAGGCGCCCAGTGCTTCTGTGAGCAAACTTCAAATTGACTGAGGGAAACTTCAACGCCGTTGCTGAAAACCGCCAAAAAACTAGAAAGATTTCAACCTAAAAAACGCAGCAGAGAACTGCGGTAGCCGCGCCGGGGGGGGGGAGGACCACCGCGACCAACATGACCAAGTGCGCACGCCGCTTTGGCAATTTTTGGTGGGGGGGTTTTTGTGTGTTGTGTGGTGGAGGGGGGG
>JANMYZ010000235.1:0-3950 GCA_031382605.1 Planctomycetota bacterium
TGCGGCGGCCCGCCCTTGTGTCGTCTCGCTGGTTGCCAAATTTGCGCTCAGAAGTGGACCCTCACGTATGACGACCAAAACTGTCCCAACTCAACAACTGACCATTCCGGTGGTCTTGATGCTGACCATTCACCCGGATGAGCGGGATCAGGAAAAAGAGCGTGAGGCGGAGATGCGTAGCCTGCTCGACACTGCGGGCCGTCGCGTAGTGGGGACGTTGGTGCAGCATGTGCAGAAACCGGCGCCTGGGACGTATATTGGTTCGGGTAAGGTCGAAGAACTGAAAGAGCTGGCGATCAATAGCGGTGCACAGCAGGCCGTTTTTGATGTTCGTTTACGCTCACGCCAGCAACGCAATTTGGAAGAAGCCATTGGCTGCGCGGTACTCGACTATGATGAATTGATTCTCGATATTTTTGCTCGCAACGCGCGCACCAATCAAGCGATGATGGCGGTGGAACTGGCCCAGGCGGAATATGACAAAGGCCGCCTGACGCGCATGTGGACCCATCTTGATCGACAGAGCTCTGGTAGTTCGTCGGGTTCGGGTTCGGGCTTTAAAGCCGGTACCGGCGAAAAGCAAATTGAGATGGACCGTCGTCAAGTACGTCAGCGCATTCAGGATTTGCGCGAGCGCCTGAAAGAGATCGCTGAGCGTAAAGATCGCGCGGTGAAAACGCGCTCGGCAGCCTACAACGTGGCCTTGGTCGGTTACACCAACACCGGTAAAAGCACGTTGATGAACGCTTTAACCAATGTTGAGGTGTTGGCACAAGATCGCCTGTTCGCCACCCTTGATACGCGCACAGCGCAGTTGTTTATAGATCGGCATCACAACGTAGTGCTGTCAGACACGGTGGGCTTCATTCGTAATTTGCCGCCAACCTTGATCGCTAGCTTTCATGCGACCTTGGCCGAAGTGCGCGAAGCCGATTTGTTGCTGCACATCATTGATGCCTCCAGCCCGGTGATGGAACAACAAATCACTGCTGTCGAAGAAGTCCTCAAAACCATCGCCGCTGACAGCGTTCCGGTGGTGATGGTGTTTAACAAAGTCGATATCGCTTACAGCAAAACCATTCTGCTGGCCTTCCGCCGTCGTTATAAGGAATCGATCGCCATTAGCGCCTTGACCGGTCAAGGTCTTGATCAATTGAAAGAAGTCATTCGCGCACACATCGACCGCCGTTCGCGCACCGTCACCGTGCGCTTCCCGGTTACCGATGGCGCATTGGATGCCTTCGTCCGTAGTCGCGCACAAGTACGCGAAGAACGATATGATGAAAACGACGCGTTACTGACGATCGTCGCTGATGAACGGTTAATGGCTGAATTATCGGCAAATCCGCATCTGGTGGTGGAAGTCACCGAAGAAACAGCGGCATTACCGGAGAAGAAGCCGAATAAAGAGTAAGCGCGGCTTTTCTGCGCGCCTACGTTCTGGTGGTCTTCCAGAGGAATACCGAGAACACGCGATGACGAATTGGCCTTACGGTTCGTATCCGTCAAAACGGTCTTCGAAGTCATTGTCGTTGTCTAACGTTTTTCCCTGATCCGCCATGACAATGCCTTGGTTGAGTTCGACCTTGGTCATCGACATGCCTTCAAAGAGCACCACTTGGCGTCCCTTTGGTTTGTTCAGCGATCCTGGTGGCAGTCGATAGCCGGTGATTTTGAAAAACCGTTCAGACGGAATGACGCCGATCCACATCGGGCTAATAGCTCCGCCGTCTTGATCACTCACCAACGAGACCCGTACCAGCAGTTTGCTCGGCGAATTTTCATCGATGCTATCTGGATAGTCGTTTTTCAGCGGTGGAGTGCACGAGTAGATCTGGTAAGGACACGGATCTTCGCCAGTGCTGCCTTTTTTGCGGGGGTTATACCACACCACCATTTCGTATTTTTTTTCCAGCTTCTCTTTGGTGTAGCCTTCGCTGGCGTAGTCTTTGGCGATTTTTTCAAAATCGACATTCTGCCACGCCCACATCGGCAACACCCATGGCGCAGCATACCAGGCTGCGATCAAGAGTGGGATAAGCACCACGATCGTGGCGATTTTAGATGCGCTGGAGTTCGTGCCGGTAGCCATGGTGGCGGACTATTGCGAGCCTGACTCGGTCGACAAGGGAATGATCAGTACGCCTTGGGGCGATGGCTTTCGCCTATTACCAACTTAGCGCGGGCCAAAACCCTCAGGATTCTGTTGCTGCCAACGCCAGCCATCAGCGCACATGGTGGTCAAATCGCGAGTGGCCTTCCAACCAAGCAGGCGTTCGGCGCTACTCGGATCGGCGTAGCACGTCGCGATGTCGCCTGGGCGACGTGGGCCGATTTTATAGGGAATGCGTTTACCGCTGACTTTTTCGAGTGTCGCAGCCATTTGCAGAACCGAATAACCTTGGCCGGTGCCGAGATTGATCGGTACGGCACCGTCAAGTTTGTCGAGTTGATTCAGCGCTGCGAGATGCCCGAGCGCGAGATCGACCACATGAATATAATCGCGTACGCCGGTGCCGTCGACGGTCGGCCAATCGCCGCCATGAACCGTTAATTCGGGGCGTTTGCCAACCGCCACCTGCAACAGATACGGCATCAAATTGTTAGGAATGCCTTGCGGATCTTCGCCGATCAAACCGCTGGCATGCGCGCCGATCGGATTGAAATATCGTAGGAGCGCGATCTTCCAGTCGGGTTCGGCCTTCACTAAATCAGCGCAAATAGTTTCGATCATCAACTTGGTCTGGCCGTAAGGATTGGTCGCCTGCAGTCGGCAATCTTCCGTCAGCGGCACGCGTTCAGGATCGCCATAGACCGTGGCGGATGACGAGAACACCAAGTGTTTACATCCCGTCACTTTCATGCATTCCAAAAGATGAATGGTTCCCGTCAGATTGTTGTGGTAGTAACGCAGCGGTTGACTGACCGATTCGCCGACCGCCTTCAACGCCGCAAAGTGGATCACGGCTGCCGGGCGATGCTCGGCAAAAACCTCAATCAAACCTTCGCGGTTGAGTAAATCGATGCGTTGAAAAATCGGTCGTTTACCGGTTAATCGTTCGATTCGCCGCAGTGACTCAACACTGCTGTTGACCAAGCTGTCCACCACCACCACGTGATGGCCAGCGTTGATCAATTCAACGCAGGTATGGGAACCGATAAAACCGGCGCCGCCGGTGACAAGAATGGTAGGCATAAGATTTTGGCGTTCGTCGTTCGGGGTAATTCGGAATAACCAACGGCAGCGTCGAAGAGCGGGTCGTCGAGTGCAACCGGTGAAATTTTATGTGCGTGTCGTTAGCTGGGCTAACCCGCTTGGGTCGCACGGCGGTAGCCATAGCTTGCGCACCATGTCCACTCCATTGCCGCCACTCGATACCGCTACCCATAACGCCATGTCGCGCGCAGAGGCGGATTTTTCGGCGACGATTGAGCGTTTGAAAACGCTCGTCCGCATTCCTTCGTGCAGTTTTCCTGGGTTCGATCACGCGCATCTTGATCACAGTGCTCAGGCGTGCGTTGATTGGTTATTGGCAGCGGGCTATCCTGAAGCTCGTATTGCCCGTCTTCCTGGGGTGTTCCCGTATGTGATTGCCAAAGATCATCGCGCTGGCCCAGGAAAACCGACGGTGTTGTTGTACGCTCATCATGACGTGCAGCCGCCCTTGCGCGAAAAACTGTGGGAATCACCGGTGTTTGAGCCGACTGAGCGTAACGGGCGTCTGTATGCTCGCGGCGTTGCCGATGACAAAGCCGGCATTGCCATTCATTGCGCCTCTGCTGCGGCGTGGTCGGCGTCGGCAGGCAAACCGCCAGTGAATCTGACGGTGGTGATCGAAGGCGAAGAGGAAATCGGCAGCACCCATTTTTCGCAGTTTTTAGATGCCCATTTGACGGAGTTGTCGGCTGACTATTTGGTCATCGCTGATGCGGCGAATTTCGATACCGGC
>JANMYZ010000239.1:0-4896 GCA_031382605.1 Planctomycetota bacterium
CGCACGTCGGCCTGACCGCCCAGCTTACCTTCGGTGCCGACCTCACGCGCCACGCGCGTTACTTCCGAGGCAAAGAAATTAAGCTGATCGACCATGGTGTTCATGGTGCTTTTCACTTCGAGAAATTCGCCCTGCACATCAACGGTGATTTTCTTGGTCAGATCGCCAGCGGCGACCGCTCTGCCCACGTCAGCGATGTTGCGCACCTGCGAGGTGAGATTGCCAGCCAGGAAGTTGACGTTGACGGTCAGATCCTTCCACGTTCCAGCCGCGCCGCGCACGTCGGCCTGGCCGCCCAGCTTACCTTCGGTGCCGACTTCTCGCGCCACGCGCGTTACTTCTGAGGCGAAGAAATTGAGCTGATCTACCATGGTGTTCACGGTGTTCTTCAATTCGAGAAATTCCCCGCGCACGTCGACCGTGATCTTCTTCGACAAGTCGCCATTCGCGACCCCGGTGGTCACGCGCGCGAACTCGCGCACCTGGCTGGTAAGATTCGACGCCATCAGATTCACGTTGTCGGTCAGATCCTTCCACGTGCCGGCCACGCCCTTCACCTTCGCCTGACCACCGAGCTTGCCTTCGGTGCCGACTTCACGCGCCACGCGCGTTACTTCAGACGCGAATGAAGAAAGCTGATCGACCATGGTGTTCACCGTCAGCGCCGCACGACGGAACTCGCCCTGCAACGGACGGCCCTCAATGTCGAGCGCCATCGACTGCGACAGATCGCCCTTAGCGACGGCACCGATCACCCGCGCCGTCTCTGAAGTCGGATGCACTAAGTCGTCGATCAGCGCATTCACCGAATTGAGCGTGTCTGCCCAAACACCCCTACCCGATCCAAGAGCAGCACGCTGCGACAGCTTCCCATCCTTGCCCACCACTCGGCTCAAACGATCCAATTCCCGCACGGTGTGGCGCTTCAGATCAAGAATTTCATTGAAGGCATCAGCGATCTTACCGTCGATATCGGTCCATTCGCTCGGCAACCGAACCGAGAAATCCCCCTGTTTCAGCGCGATCAGCGCCTTGAGCAAATGACGCTTCTCTAAATCCTGAGTCGGCTTCTTAAGGACGGTGGTCACTGATTTCATGCTCTGTTTTCTTGCGACTGAAACGGCTCGTCCATCACCGCACCATCCGACTCAGTCGCAGAGACCGGACCGCATGTACGTGTATGTTAGGAACGAACCATCGCTAGAAACGCAGCGGTGACACTAGCAGCCCTTCCTGAGAACATACATCTTTCCGAGGAGTGCATTTTGCAGTGCTCATGATCACGCTTTGGATGCCGTTTGCAGGATGTCGCTGCCACCGATCACGATGAGAGGGACTGTTGGGGCCCTTATCCGTAGCGCCCTTCATCCATCGGCCAAATTATTCAGCTCCGAAGTTGGTAGATAGCGGCGCAATCGAGAAATGATCTGATGCAGCTCATGAATGTTCTCAGGCTTGGTAAACATCTCACGCGCACCCAGGGTGAGGCAACGTTGGCGGTCCTCGGCGCGGGATGACGTGGTCATCACGACGACGGGGACTTGCTGCAATAGCAAATGGTCACGCATAAAAGTCAGCACTTCGAAGCCATTGACGCGCGGCATGTTGAGATCAAGGAGAAGCAATGCGGGCAAATTGCCAGTTTGCATCCCTAGTTCGAGGCAACGAATCGCATCCACTCCGTCGTGACAAGTATCCAAAGAAGCGTCGATTCCCGCCATTTCGAAGGCAATACGAATCAACTCAATGTCCCCTGGATTATCGTCGACGATCAGGACATGGGGCGCGACTGCGATCATTGACGTACTCGACGGCTGGGCGTTGGTAAGGGACGAGAGATTTTTTTCAATGTTCTGTGAAGCTGGTAAATAGGCATAAATGTCAGAACGATGACCGGGTTGGTACAGCTTTGTGCTGCGAGAAAGAACCATGGCGGCGTGGTATTGCATAACCAAAGCTATGCACGCGGCGTGCCAGAGTTCTCATTTTTCATCATCTGCATCGACATCAAGAAGAGGATACATCCCAGACGTGGGAGTGGGATCCGTGTTTGCCAAGGCGTCTGGAAGGGTGAACCAGAAGGTTGCGCCCTGTCCGAGTTGCGATTCAACGCCAATGGTGCCGCCATGAGCGAGGACAATTTTCTGGCATAAACTGAGTCCAATTCCGTTTCCTTCAAACTGCTCACGGCCATGAAGTCGTTGGAAGACTTGAAAGATCCGTTGGTGATGAACGGGATCAATGCCGATGCCGTTATCAGTGACGCTGATGCGCCAGCGGGAGTTCTCAGCGACTGCCGAAATTCGTATGATCGGGGTTTTGTCGCTGTGATACTTCAATGCGTTACCGATTAAATTCTGCATCAACTGGACGCACTGAAGACGATTAGCGCGAACTTTAGGGAGCTCACCAAGCTGAATCTGTGCGCCACTTTGCTCAATGGCAGCTTGCAGATTGGTGATCGCGACCTGGACGATGTCGGCCATGTGAAAGGATTCTTCCGCGCGCTCTCCTCGCCCAACGCGTGAAAAATCCAGGATTTCGCGAATCATGCCTTGCATGCGGGTGGATCCATCGATCGCCCGTCGGATAAAACCATGAGCGCGCTCATCTAAGCGATCACGATAACGGTCATCCAACAACCCCAAGAACGTACTGACCATGCGCAAGGGTTCTTGGAGATCGTGCGAACAAATATAGGCGAACTGTTCGAGCTCAGCATTCGAGCGTGCCAACTGGGTAGTCCGTTGATCAGCCAGGCGGCGCTGACGACGTTCGGCCTCAATCAATCGCGCACTGTCAAAGGCAGTGGCTGCCAGCGCAGCAATACCATGCAGCAGACGTTCGTGCTGCGCCGTAAACTGTGCTGGTTGCGAATGTGTACAGAACAAACCGCCAAGAATGGTGCCGTAACGTGTGCGAACCGGCACCGCTAAATAACTGACGACTAACGGTTGGTCTGGCAAAGCGCTCTGATCTGGCACTTGATGAATGAATCTTTTGTCGAGTCGCACATCATCGCAACGCACCACCTGCCCAACGGTGGTGGGACGAAAAAGTTCCGTCAACTGCGGCGCGCCAAAACCATCAAAGACTTCGGTCGGTATCCCAGATACGGCGTAGCAACGCTGACTATCGGAGGTGTCAGCATCGACGATCTCATAATTCAATACCGCTATTTCTGCGTCGACCAAAGCGCGGGCGGTGTCGGTGACACGTTGGGTAAGGCGTTGGACATCCAGTTCACCAACCAAATCTAAACCAACTTGGTTGAGCAATTCAGCCTGATTACGTGAATTTCGCAGATGGATTTCGAGTTCTTTGTGATGATGGATGTCGCTTGCCTTGCACACCCAGCGCAAAAGTTTTCCCCGCTCATCGGTTAATGGTGCCACGCGAGTAAGGTACCAACGCCAAATACCTTTATTCTGCAGACGGAATTCGATCTCAAACGCGCTGCCTTTGGTCAGTGCGTTGCGCCACGCCGCTTGCCATGACGGACAGTCATTGCGATGCATCAAATCGGTCCAGTCATACCCAGGTGCATTGGGCGTTACTTCAAACTGTTCGCGCCAAGAACGATTACTGGTGTCAATGGTACCATCAGGTTGAGCAGCCCATACCAGCCCAGGCAGAGCGTCAATAATCTGGCGTTGGCGCTCTTCGCTGGCGCGCAAACCAGCTTCGTTGCTGATGCGATCGCGGCTGTTACGGACTTCCCGCAAAAGACGATCAAAAGTCCGCGATAATTCGCCGATTTCATCTTGGCGCGAATCATCAAGGTTTTGTTCAAAGTGCCCTTGGGCGGCACGCTCAGCGCCGTTACGGAGCTGTTGCAGCCGGGTAAGTACGTAACGCTGGACGTAGGCCAGCAACCACACCAGCAACACAATAATGGCGCACAAAGCGGCAAACGTAATGGTGCCATCACGGCTTTGAATGCGCGATTGTTCGCGCAGGCTTTCACGATGGACGGCTTCAGCTTGATTGACCAAAGATCGCGAAACTAACAGCATTTGTTCTGCCAGACGATTGCGTCGCTGATGAATCACAGAAATTCCTATCGTCCCATCATTGACCTCCGCTACCAGAGCGTCGAACAGCTCGCGAGCCTGAAGATGATCGCTGCGCAAACGGGTGACTGAACTTTGCGTACCAGCAACTTCTTCGAGAGCTATAAACAGCATTTCCATGTCAGCACTAAGCAAGCGCCACTGCTGCATTGGGCGTGGATGCGGATGCAGAAAGAATTGGTAGACGAGTTGGTCGAGTTCGGCCACTGAGGTGGTGATCGCATTCGATAGACGACTGGTTTCGTCAATCGTCCGTGACGCATTCCTTGAATGCGTGAGATGCGCAAAAAGGCCGATGATCAACAGTGTTGCGCTGAGCACGGCAATAAAAACAGCGCGACGTAGTTTCATCGGTGACCGTTGCCATCAATGAGCGTTACGGCGCGTGAATCGACCATACGCAAGGCCTGAGAAGAAATCGCGGGCAAAAAGTTTGGCACATTTTTGTGCTCGGTCAGGCTGGTTCCCATGGCCCATCGCGCTTGCATTTCCAAGCTAAGGATCAACGACTGATCAAGAGTGACATCAAATAAGGTGTGGCCCCAAGCTTGCAAAAGTTGTTCAGTCGACATCTCCAAGGTTGGCGCAAGGTCACGTGCACAGGTCTGCGGATCAACTTTCAATGCTCGCGAAGCACGTATCAAGGCGCTCAGTATCAGCGGCGTTGTGGCATTGCGCGCCACGGATTCGTTGCGCGCAACGAGATTCCAGCTCCAGCGAAAGGCATTGCCTGCGCGTAATTCCTGACCACTGGTGCCAAGCGCCTCCATCGCTTGCCGGTTTAATGGCGTCCAAGTCGATGCCATATCGACGTGGACGCCAT
>JANMYZ010000240.1:0-29053 GCA_031382605.1 Planctomycetota bacterium
AAACACGGACACCCAAGCTCTCGGTCTCGTGCTCTGGCACGAGGAGCTCTGGCAAACAGCGCTCCCGAGGGGCGGCAATGAGACTGAGCTCCAGTCGCTCCTTGATCGAACGCACGTTGGTCACTGCAAAAGAGATCAGCATATATTAGCCATTACTAGACCATATAAGCGGATTATCCGCTTATCAAGTCGAATGATTGCCTCCATGACCCCGCCAAAGCCAATGTTGTGCCTGTGACATTCCCCTCTACCCGTGTCCAACGGACACTTTTACCAAGAGTAAAATTCGAAGACAATAACCCGACCAGGGTCCAGAGCCAGTTCAGGCCGCAGTCCGGCCAGCGGCCACAACCGACCGGGTACGCATCGAGGTCCGCTCCGAGTAAAGAAATCGGAAAGCCGCCTGCGCCGTACTTCGCAAATATCCATCTCGACCTGAACTCGCATCCACCGGATTCATCTCCCTCCCGCTCGCAGCCACAGCACCGTCCGCCCGATCTGCTTGATCTGGCACGGGTCCGTGGTCACGGTGACGCCGTACTTGACGACAGGGAGCCCTTGGTCGTCGACCAGTGGCAACCACCGTCGCTGACGAAGTTTCTTCCCTGGTGATTCGCTCAGGCACCCGGTAGACTTCCTAACAGCGGACCAAGAGGACCTACCGGATTCCTCCCCATAAACTGCCGAATGTCGCTCAAAGTTGATTTCGATGACTCCCCATCAATCGGTGTAGGCCCTTGTTTTTGCAGTATATTGCATCGTGTCGCCTGATGTCTCGAAATGGTCAACGATTTTTCGATTCCCGGCGCCTCCACCATAAAAAGAAAGACTCCTCGCTTCACGGCGAGGAGTCTTTCTTTTTTTATGGCGCCTGCCGCTTGCCAGTTGGCGGGCTTCGGCTCCCCGGGGTCGTGGGTTTGCTTATAAATCAACAAACGCATTGCTGAGCTAACAACCGCGCCTGGTTTACGCCGCTACCGCCGTACCGCGCACACGCTCCAGCACCGCCACTAATTCATCAACCTGTTTCGACGTAAACAATCCGTCCGGTCCCTTGGGCGTTAGATCAGTGAACGGCGATTCGTACCATAACGCGGGATCGTCAGGCGGTCGCTGTCGCTAGACACCAAGGTCAAAGCGCTGGTTCGCGAGGATTCCTGGCTTCCCCCATGCCATTCAGTTGCTTCAATGCGGCTCAATGAGTGATTCCCCAGATCAGCCCGAAGATGTTGAGGACGGCGATGCCGCAGCCAATGAAACCGATGCCCGCTTGGCTGATGGCCTAGCGATCATTTGGGAAGCGTATCGCATGGATGAGATTCCCCGCGCGACGGCGGCGGCTCGTGCGTTGGTGACGGATCAGTCGCAGCATGGTGAGGCGTGGTTTTGGTATGGCTGCTGTCTGGAACGTAGCGGCGACTATCGTGCGGCGGACAAGGCTTTCATGCGTGCGGCCAAGGCCAAGGTCGAGCCGCAGAATGCTCCGTTTCGCGTGAGCTGGCGGCATTTTCAGTACGCCGTCGAATCGGCCGGAGATACCTTGCCGGCAAAACTCAAAGCGGCGCTCGAAGAAGTGTCATTGGTACTGGCTGATTATGCTGAGCCCATCTTGTTGGAAAGTTTTGATGATCCCGAAGTGATGGGATTATTTGTTGGACCTGAACGCGGTGATCTGATGGAAGGCGGCGCGGTGCAATTAACGCCACGCATTTATTTATTCCGTCGCAGTCATGAGCATGGATGTTCAGGTCGCCGTGAATTTGACAACGAAGTGCAGCAAACGCTTTATCACGAACTTGGGCATTATCTTGGATATGACGAAGACCAATTGGACGCGTTGGGACGCGGCTAAACGGCTGGTAAACCGATGAACGACGTGAAGCGACTCTGTCCTGAGTTCGCTCACCCCCCTTGGAGGATTGCTATGCGACGGATGTTCTTGCTGCCAATGGTCGGTGCGCTGTTGTTCATCGCTGGATGTGAAGATCGTCCGCCCATTTCCCGGGCGCAGGTGGTTTCGAATGCCTACAATTTACAATTGCGTGATGGGCTTATTTGGGGCGATGCGATTGAAACCCTGCCGCCAGTAAGCGCAGACGAGCAGGGACGGAAGTGGTGGCAATTGCGCTATCGTCCTGGTCCCGCCGGTGAAGTGCGGATCATGCTGGTTGACGGGCATACCGGTTGGGCACGTCAGCCAGCCGTTGGTTATGTCCCGCGTTTGACGCCACCACCAAAAACCAATAGCGATAAACCGCTGACGATTTCTGAAGGCTCACATATTCTGGCGATTATTCCGGCAAAAGTTCTGGATGCCGAACAACGACGTGCATTAGACCACGAAGCGCGGCGCTTAAATGCGCTGGCAACCAACACCGGACTGATGCCGTTGTTTAGCGTGCGTGAACAGCGTGATCAGTTGGTGTCGCTGATCTACGGTTGGCAGAACGAACGCGGTATTGCGCATGAAGAGCGTGTCGTCGAGTGGCTCACGGCGCGTACGCCGTATCGCGGCGTGGTGTGGGAAGATCTCGCGCCGAGGCAGTAATGACATCCCAGCGGTTATCGATGGTGATTCCTGTGCGCGATGAAGCCGCCGCAATTCCTGCGCTGGCGGCAGAGATTGCCCAGGTTTTCGCTCATGCCGAGTATGAGCATGAATGGGAAGTGGTGTGGGTCGACGATGGCTCACGGGATAATACCCGAGCGGTATTGCGTTCTTTGCCGTTACCTCAGCGATTCATTGGCTTTGAGCGTTCGTGTGGCCAGTCGGCAGCGTTGTTGGCTGGAGTATTATCTGCTCGCGGTGAATGGGTCGCGACCTTGGATGGTGATGGCCAAAATGATCCGGCTGATGTGCCACGACTGTGGTCGCGTGCTCGCGCTGAGTCTTTCGACCTGATCAACGGTATTCGTGCACAGCGTCACGATAGCTGGGTGCGGCGGCTGAGCAGTAGCATCGCCAATCGTGTGCGTACGTGGCTGACCGGCGCTTCAGTCAGCGACACAGGGTGCTCGACTCGCGTTGTCCGTCGCGCCGCTTTATTAACGCTCCCGCGCTTTGATGGCATGCACCGTTTTTTGCCGACGTTGGTACGTATGCAAGGCGGACGCATCAGCGAAATGCCGGTCAATCATCGCCCACGTCGCAGCGGGCGCAGCAAATATGGAATTGGCAATCGTCTGCTGCGCGGAATGCGCGATCTGTTGGGCGTGCGCTGGTTAATCGCCCGTCAACGACCATGGCACGTGGTGGAGGAATCATCGCCTGTGCAAACGGAAGCTATGAATCAACGGCAGGCTGAAAAAATCAGTTAGGAGTCATGCATCGCGCAATCGCACGATGTGATCAACCACATGCGTTGCGAATGGCATCGAGCAGGTCCAGGCCGGTGATACGGCGTTGAGGACATGCAAAGATTGGCGATCGCCTTCAACGACGAAATCCATCACCAACGTGCGTGTTTCCAAGTCCAATAATTGTGCGCGAATACCTGGTTTTCCCCAGCGGGTGTAATCTTCGTGATGAACTCCGTGAAGGAGTTGCGCGGCTTGGCCGACCAAGAACGACGGCGAAAACTTTTTCATTTCTTGGAGCGCAAGTCCGCGAAAGTCGAATCCGGCAGAGAGCATCAATGATGCTTCGTGACGAGTGACCTCCATCAACTCAGCGATATCAAAGCGTTCCATGCCGGTGTAGTGCTCGCGCCAAAAAGCAGGAATAGCGGTCGGCCCGATTTTAGTGTGGCCATCGACCGTGACGGTGAAGTGCACGCCTAAAAACGGAAATTTCAGATCTGGTACGGGATAGATATTGGTCTTCAGCGCGCCAGCGGGTTCATCGCTATACAGGTACAGTCCTTTGAATGGCAAAATGGCATAACGCTTACCAAAGCCAAAATCTTTAGCGACCCGATCCGCATAGAGTCCAGCGCAGTTGATCACGTAACCAGCAACGATTTCACCTTCAGACGTTATCACGCGTTCAGGTCCACCAGAACGATAGGCAACCCCCGTGCGTACGGTAATTCCGGCATCGGCCGCATCGCGCGCTAAGCTGGCGATGACTTGCGCCGGATCCGCTGACGCGGTGGTCGGTGACCATAATGCCCGTTCGACGGTGATTGCCCGTGGTTCGATGCGCTTGGCTTCGGCTTCAGAGATCAGTTCAACGGTCACGCCGTTGGCTTGGCCACGGCGATACAGTTCATCAAGGCCAGTGAGTTCCGCGTGATTTTTCGCTACCACTAACTTGCCACAGGGATTGAGCGGTAATTGTCGGGCCGCGCAATAATCACGAAGTGCACGGTTACCGTCGCGGCAAAAACGCGCCTTTAAACTATCGGCGCTATAATAAAAACCCGCGTGCAGCACGCCGCTGTTACGCCCGCTGGCATGTTGGCCAGCGGCAGACTCTTTCTCTAGCACGACAATCGATGCGTGCGGAAAACGGTGATGAATTTCCAGTGCAATGGTCAGGCCAATAACGCCTGCGCCGATGATAAGATAGTCAGTCATGAGATTTCAGAGAGAGGGCAGGAAGCGTCTCTCCCTCCCTCTTTCTTTCTCTCTCTCTCGGTTGTTGAGATGAACCTAAAGGCCGCAATGGATCGAACACCGAACGGCCTTTCTCGGTAGCTTTGAGTGCGTTTTTAACGCCCGTTCGCTTCCTCGTTACGCTTTTGCTTACTTTCCAGAATCGTGGTTTTCACCGAACGCAGGCGTTCAGGCCACTCGAAGGTCGGCGCTTTCGCTGGATCGTATCCGGTCATGTGACCCGTCAGACGCGTTGGCGGTTTGGTGTATTTCAAAACCGTACTACCGAAGACCTCGCGGCAGAGCGCGGCCAAACCAGAATCGTACTCCACCAGCAAGACGCGTGTGTTGACGTGATTGTGGTCATGGTCGTTGATGCGGTTGTTATCAAACCAAGACTGCACCCCTTCTGCCCAATATTCGTAGTGGTTGACGGAAGCATATTTTCCCTTCCACAGGCCCACTTTCATCGCTGCATCATAGGTTGCCTTCAGCCGCACATCAAAAGTCGGGTCGACATTGAGCATGCCGCGCAGATGCATGCTGTGAGCAAATTCATGGATCAAGATGCTTTCCAGAGCATACGGATCGCCTGGGTAACAAAGGAGATTTTCCTCCGCAACTGAGCAATACGGGTCGGTCTCACTACCGCCTAAGCCACGCGCGCGCGCGTCCCAGAAATCTTTGGGCGATAGCGTTTCGAATCCCTCCACTTTTTCGTTCTTCATATGTTCGAACTCAGGCAGGTCGGTGGTATATTGATCGTAGGCCAACATGCACATCCGCGCCCCGCTCTTGATCATCGCCGTGCGCACATCCGGCCGATTCGCCAGCATTAAATCGACGAGAAAAACAGCCTCTTTCAAAGCGTAGGGATTGACCTTTGCCGAGGCCACGATGGGAAAGCCATTCGCGCTGACTCGCTGGGTGTAAAAAGCGGGGATGCCGTCTTGATCCTGCGGCGCAAAACGCGTGGCTTTTATCGGAATATCGCACGTGGTGACCATGGTGGCCTTGTCGTTACGTCCGACGATCTCGAAACGATGACCAAGGGTAGAGCTGATGACCGTGTTTTTTCCAGGTTCAACAAAGCCGTTGGGCTTGCGTACCGTGTCCGATTCTAGCCAGAAAATATCGATAATTTGGTTACTGCCATTGAAGATCTGCAGCTGTGGCTGTGGCTGAACTGGCTCAGGCACGATCACGGCCGCGACATTATCTCGACAGCCAGTCACCGCCGTCAAAGTCACGATCATAAGACCAACAGCGCACAGCATAAATTTCATGATATTCCTGAGGGGCAAAGGTGAAGGTAACTAAAAGAGATCGGCGAAAACTAGATACACAAACCAGCCTGTCCATGGATGCGATGCCGCGCCAGCCACCACCGTGTTGCCCACCTCTCGTTTTGCCCAGGGGCCTCTTAACTTTGGCAAAACGATGAGAGGCGAAATGGTTTCCAGCGCTTTATTTCCACGGCGCACCGCTTGCGCGGAATGCGTGCGACCTCTTCCGCTGCTGACAACTCCTGACGGCGTGCTGGTTCGTGTGTGGCGTGCACAGGAAAACCGCTGATGAGCGCGGTCGCTAAATTCGCTGCCGCGTAGTATTCTTCACGTCAGAGGGCGAATTATGCATCGCGTACTTTTACTTGGCGCAGGCAAGATCGGCCGCGCCATCGCTAAATTGCTTGGCCATGGTGGCGACTACGACGTTCTCGTCGGTGACGTTGACGAACGAGCCCTCGCCCGCGTGACGAACGTACCCAATGTCACCACTCGTCGCGTCGATGTCGCCAACCAAGACGATCTCCGCGCCGCCATGGCGGGGCGTCAAAGCGTCTTGTCGGCATGTTCATTTGCGGTGAATCCTGGCATCGCTTACGCGGCGTTAAATACCGGGCTCAGCTATTTTGATTTGACCGAGGATGTCGCCACCACGCGCGCCGTCGCTGAGGTCGCCAAGCAAGCCAAGCCAGGTCAGATCTTCATGCCGCAATGCGGTTTGGCGCCTGGGTTTATTTCTATTGCTGGTCATCACTTGACCAAGAACTTCGACAAACTCGATGAAGTTAAACTGCGCGTCGGCGCGCTCTCACAATTTCCCACTGGCGAGTTGAAATATAATCTGACGTGGTCGACCGATGGTTTAATCAACGAATACTGCAATCCCTGCGAAGTCATCCATGAAGGCCGTCGCATCGAAGTTTTACCGCTTGAGGGTCTGGAACATTTCTCGCTCGACGGCGTCAACTACGAAGCCTTCAACACCAGCGGTGGCGTCGGCAGTTTATGGGAAACACTGAACGGCAAAGTTCGCAACCTCGACTACAAAACTATTCGCTATCACGGACACCGCGATTTGGTGGCGTTTTTGGTCAACGAACTGCGCTTAGGCGAACGCCGTCATATCTTGAAAGATATTCTTGAACACGCCGTTCCAGTAACCTTGCAAGACGTCGTGCTGATCTTTGTCACCGTAACGGGCTGGAAAGACGGACTCTTCACCCAAGTCACCGACGCGCGCAAAGTCTACCACGCCGAAATTTTCGGTGAGCCCTGGAGCGGCATTCAAATCACCACGGCTGCTGGCATCTGTACCGTGCTCGACCTCCATCGCAGTGGCAAACTGCCCACGTCTGGCTTCGTCCGCCAGGAGCATGTCGGGCTGGACGTGTTCTTGAAGAATCGTTTTGGTAAGTATTACGTCACCCCATGACGAATGATTTCCCTCATCTGGCATCACCGACTTGCTGGCATTTTTCAAACGCAAAAGCATGGAACAAGAGGAACGGAGGAACGGAGGAACGGAGGAACGGAGGAACGGAGGAATACAGTAAATCATTTCTGGTTTCTCCTCCGTTCCTCAGCTTCTCTTGTTCAATTTCGGTTTCCCCCTTCTTTCAAAAAGACGGAACCTCTCGCCTGCACTTTTTCACGCTTCGGAGTTAACCATGGATCTGCTCACCGAACTCGGCATCCAACATCGCATCGGCGGTTGCGTTATTGGCGCTGACTGGCGCCCCACGACTGGCGAGCCGCTCATCGCACGTTCTCCTATCGATGGCTCGAAGCTTGCCACCATAAACGCAGCACAAACACCGGATGTCACCGCAGCTATTGATGCAGCACAGCAGGCGTTCCTCATCTGGCGCTTAGTGCCAGCGCCAAAACGTGGCGATTTTGTCCGTCGTTTGGGTGAACGCTTTCGCGCACGCAAAACCGAACTCGCGGCACTCATTACTTGGGAAGTCGGCAAGATCCGCCAAGAGGCGCTTGGCGAAGTGCAAGAATGCATCGACATCTGTGAGTTCGCTGTCGGCCTGTCGCGTCAGCTGCACGGGCTGACCATCGCCAGTGAGCGGCCACTCCACCGCATGATGGAGCAATGGCATCCACTGGGTCCCATTGGCGTCATCACGGCGTTCAATTTTCCCATGGCGGTGTGGACCTGGAACGCCGCACTCGCTTTGGTGTGTGGCAATTCGGTGGTGTGGAAACCATCTGAAAAATCCATGCTGTGCGCGTATGCTTGCCACCAGATCGCGCTCGATGTGATTGCCGAAATAGCAGCTGAAATGAAGACTGAAGCGATCACGATTCCAGTCGGTTTGCTGAGCGTCATTCACGGGCACGGCACCATTGGTCACGCGCTGTCGAGCGATCCACGGATGGCATTGATTTCAGCCACCGGATCAGTGCGCATGGGCCAGGCGGTTGCCGCTGCGGTCGCGCCGCGACTGGGGCGCACGTTGTTGGAACTGGGCGGCAATAACGCGCTGATCGTCACGCCGAAAGCCGACCTCGATCTAGCGCTGCGTGCGATTGTTTTCGCTGCGGTCGGTACGTGTGGTCAACGCTGCACCACTCTGCGACGTCTGATGGTTCATCGCAGCATGCATGACAGCGTGGTAGCAAAACTCTCAGCGATCTATGCCAAATTACGTATCGGCGATCCACGACAGAGTGACATTCTAATTGGCCCACTCATCGATGATACTTCAGCAAAAGCTATGGATGCAGCACTTGCTGCGGCGCGCCAACAAGGCGGCACGGTGATCGGTGGCGAACGAATCACCACCGGTGTTCCATCCGGTGCTTATGTTCGTCCCGCATTCGTCACCATCGACCACGCCGCTGCGATTGTGCAGCAAGAAACCTTCGCGCCCATCCTTTACGTTTGCGCGTACGACACCATCGAACAAGCCATCATGTTCAATAACAGCGTGCCGCAGGGATTATCCTCCGCGATTTTCACCAGCGATATCCGCGAAGCCGAATTGTTCCTCTCACCAGCGGGCAGCGATTGTGGAATCGCTAACGTCAACATCGGCACCAGCGGTGCCGAAATCGGCGGAGCCTTTGGCGGAGAAAAATTAACCGGTGGCGGTCGCGAATCCGGTAGCGATGCCTGGAAGGCCTACATGCGCCGGACGACCAATACCATCAATTACTCCAGCGATTTACCATTGGCGCAGGGGATAAATTTTGCGGTGTGAGAAAGTATTCCTCGCTCCTGCCTCTTAACAAATTCCCAACGGGCTGATGTTTGAGGGACGCATTCACGCCGTGACACGCCCAGCAACAGACACACTTACTCACCATCGTTTCATGCTCATCGGACGGCACCGCCGGGAAGGCTTCTGTTCAACCTCGAAAACGCAGCAGGGAACCATTTTACCGCAATGCCTCGTTGAACATTGCGGTGAAAGTTTGCATCTCTCCTTCGGTTTTTAAGGTGAATCGTTGGCTGAGTTGGGTCGTCATGGTGCCGGGGTTTAAGAACGCCGCCTGACCATGGAAACCACCCGCGCGAACGATCTGTGACTTTACCCGCCGCGATTGCCAACCTACCGTGGCGATTATGACTCCAGCACCGACATCCATGGCTTGTTCCTGTCCTTTGCCCTGGGCAGTCGCGGCGCTCGCTTTGTTTCTTGCCGTGGCGGCACTGGTGTTCCCCGCCAAACAAACGGCTCAGACGACGCAACGCCATGATCTACCAACCAGCCAGATCGCGGCACCGGTCGTCGATGATCGTCTCGCAACGACGCAACGCGATCTTGAGGAAGCCAAACGTGTGCTGAACGATGCGCAGTCTGGTTTAGCCGAACGCGATCGCGAAATCTCTGCTGCCAATGACGAGCTACGATCCTTGCGTCGAGCCCTGGCGGAATCTCGCGCCAAGGCCAGCGAAAGCCCGGCGCAGGCGCCCTAAACCGGTCGCTTGGTCACGACATCGCCTCTGAATCCTTGCGCAACTTCCGACGCAAGTCCGGGCGCCACATGCGTCACAAAAGGTTGCGTCGTCGCCGCTTGCTCAGCAGCGATCAGGTCATCACCAGAGTCGCATAAAGACGTCGCGTCTGTCAGTTTCCACACCAGCCAGCGATCTAACGCGTTCCGCCTTGCGTGTGGCATCGGCGCCAGAGCATCTGCGTCCTTCCTTTTCTAGGTCCCTCAAACGGGGCTCGCATCCTTCCCTTTCTGGTCCAATCGTAAACGATTCCAAGTCCCCACGGTACACTGCCCATGAACGCACCGCTCGCGCCAGTCACTGAAGAACCCGTCGTTGCCGGAGTCGGCGCTCCTGCGCCAGCGCAACCATCGCTGGTACGCCGCTTGCTGCGGACCATGCGGCTGTGGGTCGACAGCCACTCCAGTTTGCAAAGCGAAGCTGACGCTCAGACACCACAGAAAGTCGATTGGTTCCGACTGATCCCTTTCATGGGCATCCACCTCGCCTGCTTCGCGGTGATCTGGGTCGGCTGGAGTTGGCCAGCTGTGATCTTAGCGGTCGTGCTGTACGTCGCGCGGATGTTCGCCATCACTGGTTTTTACCATCGTTACTTTTCGCATCGTTCGTTCAGCACCAGCCGCGTCATGCAATTCTTAATGGCTGCCGCTGGTAATAGTTCGGTTCAACGCGGCCCGTTGTGGTGGGCTGCCCATCACCGCCATCACCATCGCACCAGCGATCAATCCGAAGATCATCACAGCCCCAGACAACAAGGTTTCTGGTGGGCACATGTGGGTTGGGTCAGTTCCAAAGCCAACTTCCGCACCAACATGAAATTAGTGCCAGATCTTGCTAAATTTCCTGAACTCGTCTTCCTTGATCGTTTCGATACCACGATTCCGTTCTTGCTAGCCATGAGCTGCCTAGGCCTCGGCTGGGGCCTCAATGTCATGTGGCCAGAACTGGGAACTGGCGCAGTTCAAATGTTCATCTGGGGCTTTTGCATCTCCACCGTGGCCGTGGCCCATGGTACGTTCACCGTCAATTCGCTGACCCATCTGATCGGCAGACAAGTGTACCCATCGAAGGATGACAGCCGCAACAGCCTGATCATCGCACTGATTACCTTGGGTGAAGGTTGGCATAATAATCACCATTATTATCAATCGTCCGTTCGCCAGGGCTTTCGCTGGTGGCAAATCGACATCACCTATTATTTGCTGTGGACCATGTCCTGCGTTGGATTGGTGTGGGATATGAAACCCGTGCCACAAAAAGTCATCGACGCTGCTGGCAAATTGAACGCACCTGCAGCTCAGTAACCCAGGTTATGTTTAGGCAAACCGTCAGGAGAGCGACTCTGGCTTTTCATCAGTTTACCCGCACAGCAGGGACAACATTCCTTCATGATCACCGTCTACCTTGCATTTAATGCGCTGCTGTACACCGCGTTTGCGCTGTGGTGCGCCATCGCGCCGCGCCAAACTTCCGCATTTCTTGGACTAACCCCGACTAACCCCGCTGGCGAATCAGAATACCTTGCGGTCTACGGTGGTTTGCAGGCTGGGCTTGCGGCATTCTACGCTTTAGCAGTCTTCGTCCCCGACCACCGTAAATCTGCAATGTTACTCTCACTGGCGATCTATGGTGGAATCGTTTTGCTGCGCACGATCGCCGGCATGCGCTTGGGATTTGCGGAATTGGGTAACGCACGTTTTGCCTATGGCCTGGAAATCATCTTGTTAGTAGTCGCGTTGGTATTGGTGGTGCGCGGCGCGCGCTGATCGGCCACGGCTGATTCATACCCGCTGGCTCGTAGCTGTCTTCAAGGCCGAAATAGGGAAGACAATATTTAAAGGACAGGCATAAGGCAAACCAATGCCGCCCATGGCAAGTCCCTGCTCGATACCCACCGAATTGGTTAGCGAATACGTTTGCCCACCGTTTTCCCCGAATCCCGTTGAGATTCTAAAAAGCCTTTGGCTTTGGGGCTTCACTCATTTACAGGTTTCGAGCAGCCTACGAAAGACCGTTCACCCTAAACGCGGCAGTCGGAATTCAAACTTCCACCGCAAAGGACGTCGGCGCTCCCAGGGAGAACACTAAACGCGAGCCTATGTGGCAAAACGCCCGCTTTTACCGACGCAACCCCGCTGGCACAAATTCAGGATCCGATGCCTCAGCCACCGCTAGGCCGATTTGGAATTCCATCGTTAGTTTGGGCACTGGGCTTTGATAGCCGGTTAAACATTCACGCAGCGCTTCGACTGCGGTACGATTGGCGGTACGCGATAAACGGTAGCCTTTTACCGCGATGGCTTCGGCGGCGCCTGGGGTCAGTAAGTCGGGCACCAGCGAAATAATCGTCGCGGCTTCTTCGTCGCTGAGAATTAATCCACGGCGTTTGCTGAGAGCACGCAGCAGATGCAAACCCTGCTCGGGTGTGGTGGTGGGGAAAATAGGAATGCGAACATCGATGCGGCCTGGGCGTTTGAGGTCGATCTCGATTAAATCAGGGCGACTGCTGGCGAGAATCCAGACGATCTTGCCGCGATTTTTTCCGTTCGACATTTCTTCGGCCATCATGGCGTAGATACGGCCACCAATGCCGCCGGCATCGTTGCCGCCTTGGTCGCGCTTGCCTAATGCTTGGTCGGCTTCGTCGATGAAAACAAAGCAGCGACCGAGCGCGTGAATCAGACGAAAAATCTTTTCGAGATTCCCTTCGGTGGAGCCGACCCATTTGTCGCGAAAGTTCTTCAGCTTCACTACCGGCACCCCGGCTTCGCCGGCTAGGCATTCGACTAAGAATGTTTTTCCTGTTCCTACCGGACCACAGAGCAAATATCCCATCGGCATCGCCTGCAGGTCGCCTTGCCGCCATAAAACGATGTCCTGGCGCAGCCAATTTTTAATCGCGTCGCCGGCTTCGTAATCGTCAAGCGTGCGGGTGGAATCGATGAACTCGATCAGTCCAGCACATTCGCGTTCGACCATGCCTTTTTTGATGGTCATTAAATCTTTTTCGGCGAGCGGCTGATTCTGGTACTCACGCGTCTTCAGCAGCGCTTCGACCGCGCTGAGCGTGGTGCCGACCAGCAAGCCAGCGGGCTTGTCCAAGGCGCCGGTAAACGCGCTCAACGCTTTAGGGAAACGTGGTGCCAGCACGGTTAGCGCTGTCGTCAATTCACCGGCCGTTGGCAGCGGAATCCGCACTGCCGTAGCGCGGGGATTCGCTGCCACCAAGGGATGCAGATCGGTTAAATTATCCGCAGTTAAAAAAGTCGCGGCCGCGTGATTCGCGATCGCGCCATCACTGGCCCAGTCACGTATTAGGCTGGCGATAGCACTGGGATCTGGTGCGCCATAGGACGCCGTTGGGATGATCAGATCGGCTGAATTGATGATCACACCAACCTGCACGCGCCCCTGGCCGAGACGTTCCAGGTTGGAAACATAACGTAAATAATGCGTGATGGTTTCGACGGCCTCACGCGGGGCGCGCGGCAATTGCGGCGACTCCTTCAAGCGCGGCCATTTCGCGATGATCTCGCCACCACGTTCAACGCGCAGGCCGTTGCCAAGATCATAACTGAACACCACATCAAAACGCGGCAGCATTACTTTGATGAGGAAGTCGCTGAGCGTGCCCATTTCGCCGTCGCCCACCGGCAAGACCATGCGATCATGCACATTCCCTGCGAGAATAAATTGCGCCGTAGCACCACTTTCATAAGCGGTGATCAGGTCATTGGCCCAGGCAGGCAAGGCGATGGTCATAGGGAATTTTGCCACGGTTCGGCGTGCAGAATGCAAAAGCGGGAACAGCGCTGAACGCGCAGGAATTTATCCGGCCTGCGGTCCCATGCTTTTCGGCGCGGCCTGGCCCGCTGCTGCGGCTGGCGCTGCGGTGGCGGCTGGTGCAATAGCATCGAAGGCGATGCCTTCTTTCGCAGCAAAGTCGGCAAGCGCCATATCGGCCAAGGCTTTTTGTTCCGCTTCCTTGACGTTCACCTGGCTCATGTCGAGCGAGTCGCGAGCGATACGCGCGCGACCAGCGGCTTTGTTGCGCTCGTCTTCGACCATGTCATGCAAGCGATTTAAGGTGTCGCCAGCGCCGCCAATTTCTGAGATCATGCCGCTGGCCATCTCGGTCATTTCAGCCATGGCTTTTTTCATCTTCATATCTTCGATTGCGCCCTTGAGCGATTCCATCTTAGCTTTTGCCGCGCTGATGGCGATGTCGCGGGACTTCATCAGATTCTTGTAGGTTTCTTCCGCCTGCTGAAGTTGAGTACGATTTTCTTCCAGCTCACGGGTCACGGTCTGCAAGCGCATGGCGTACTGCGCCGCCGCTTCGCGACTGCCAGCGCGCAGGTGCGCGGTGGTCTTGGCACGCAGATCGCGCTCCTCAGTTTCGAGCTTTTTCACCTGCCCCATCAAACGCTCGCAAAGGCCCGCGTGCGATGCCAGACCTTGATTATATTGCGCGATTTGTTTGCGCAGATTCTCCTTCTCGACTTCCAGCAGCGCTTCAGGATTGCGCCGCTCAATGCCAGAGACGAAGAGGCTCAAAAAGCCTTTAAAGATATTGGCGATTCGGTTGAACATCAGCTTTCTCCAGCCGCGCAGAATGTCCCCCTCCGTTGACTGAGCAAGGACGGCTCCGCGAACAGGCAGGGAGATCGTATTGTCACCGGGATCCTGCGCATTTATTAAGCCGCACGTTCACCGCTGACTTGAAAGTGAGATATGCGCGACGCAATAAACTCGTTCAGCCAATGACCAGTAAATGATTTAAGCGCAATTGACTGAGTTGGGTTACGGCTTGGCGGCCGACGTGGACTAAACGACAGCGGCCAGCACCAGCGCCTTGATTCATTTGCAGGAGCCACGCGACCAACAGTGAATTAAGGTGCTCCATTTGCGACATGTCGATAACCACCGCTGAGGCATCCAGACCGCGCAGCCATTCATAGGAAGCCGATTCGTTCATGTGGTGATGTTGGCCGATGCCTTTCAGCAACACCAGCGTGAGACTGCCATCAGCAGCCACGCTCACTTGGTAAGGGCGATCACCGACTTGTCCGAGGCTGCGCGCTGCGTCGCCAAGCGCAAAACGGCGATCTGGATCAACGACTTGCAACGCCAGACGAGCGTGAGCCGACAATCCTTCAAAACGGAGGAATCCGCTGGTCGCGGTCGTTGCTTCTAAAGCAGCATGCACCACCACCACCGGCAGACGTGCGGTTTCATCACCTTGCACCACTACCGTGGCGCGTGAGGCCAGCGCGGCTTGAAGTCGTGCGCGAGCGTCGCCCGCGATGAGTTCGCTCAGAGAAATGATGATGGTGGCTGACATCGACTACTGGTGGCCTCCGCGTGCCGCTGCAAGAGCGACCGATTGGTTGCGAGGACATAACGACGGCGCGCACACGCTCAAGACGTTTTCCCATCGTCATCCAGTGCCTGACGTTGGAGTAAGTGGAAATAGCGCCGACAAAAACGATGCGCTTCGTCGCGTACGTACTGCAACAATTTGAGTGCTGGGTCGCGCTTGCTCAAACGCAGTTCGCTACCGTCGGGACGAACAATGGTTTCTTCACGCTTGGCCAGACCGATCAAACCGGGCATCACCACTCCGGCTTCGGCCAGCGCCTGCGCGGCGCGTCCGACTTGGCCATGGCCGCCATCAATCAACACCACATCCGGCAGCGTCGCGCCTTCATCGCGCAGCCGACGATAACGACGGCCGACCACTTCCTGCATGGCGGCGAAATCGTCATTGCGCGCCACGGTGCCATTTTCACCGCGAACCTTGAACCGGCGATACCCGTCTTTGTTTGGTACGCCGCCGACAAATTGGACCACGCTGGCAACCACGAATTCGCCTTGCAGATGCGCGATATCAAAGCCTTCGATAATTTTTACCGGCTGAGTCAATCCGAGTTCCTGCTGCAAGCGCAGCAGACCGCTACTGACGTCGATCACCGGCGCTTCCGGTTCATCGTAATCTTTAAGACGACCGCGTTCTTTCAGGCGATCGAGCGCGTGGATCTGATCACGGCAACGCGCGGCGTCTTCAAAACGTAATTCTGACGACGCGATTTTCATGCGACTGCGCAATGAGGTCATCACGTCGCCTTTCGCTCGCCCGCCCAGAAACGCACGTAGCGCGCGAATGTCCTCGCCATATTCGGCGCTGGTGACTTTGGTGGTGCACGGCGCCGAGCAGCGCTTGATGTGGTAATTCAAACACGGCGCAAAGGTCCGTCGTTTGGGATCACCCTCGTGCAAGTCGAGGTCGCAAACGCGGAAACGGAACACCCGCATAAGGAAATGATATGCACGATAGAGTTCTTTGGCTGAGCCGAATGGGCCGAGGTAATCGACGCCCTCTGCCGTGCGTTCCCGAGTACAGTACACGCGCGGAAATTCTTCACGGGTAATGGCCAGCAACGGATAAGTCTTGTCGTCCTTCAGCTTGATATTGAAGCGTGGTTTTAAGTCCTTGATCAGCACGTTTTCGAGCAACAACGCTTCGACTTCGCTGTCGGTTTCAATCACCTGTACGTCGACGACTTCTTGAACCAAACGCATGGTTTTTGCCGGATGACCATCACGCGACTGAAAATAGCTTGCCACCCGTCGGCGAAGATTTTTAGCCTTACCGACATAAATCTCGTTGCCTGCCGCATCCTTATAGATGTAGCAGCCCGCGCCGGTGGACAGCGCGGCGATTTTTTCAGCTAGTTTTTCGGCCAGGGCATCGTGCATAGGACCAGCGAAACATCAGCAATGTACGAACCGGAGACCGGGCTTTGGTCAGCGGTTTATTCGACCGCTGACCAAAGCGCTGACTCCATTAATTACTCAACCACCGTCGTGGCTTTATTCGCTTCCCACCACGTGCGCCAAGCGGTGCGGAGGGCGGCGCGATACTGACCATGCCACGCAGACCATAATTTTTCTTCCGCATCCAAAGCCAAATCATTTTCTAACCGTAGCGGCACCGCGACTAATCCATCGCGTGGTGGTTCGCCTGCTGCGGGAATCACCACATGCTTGGTCAGCGCACAGAGCAAGTTATTGGCGCTCAACGCCACCAATGGCTGAGGGTCTTCGAGTGCTCCCATCAGAGGCTCAATGCAACGGCGCGTGCCGATCGCTTTGAGTACATTCACCACGCCATATCGAACGCCCCAATCGTCGTTGCCTGCTAAGGCTTCGATCAGACTCGGTTCAATGCGTGAACTACGCACAATAAGCGCATCAAGCGCTTTATTGTAAGCATGATCATGATCTGGATTTTTAAGGTCCTTCGCGTTCGCCAAGCTCGCGATGTCGGCCAACATCGCTGACCGATCATTTGCCTCCGCAGTGACGGCTGGAGTCGTTGAAAAAATCACATCGCGATCTTCGCCACAGCCCGACAACGCCAACACCAAAACCGGCGCGCAAAGCAATCCCAGCCCAGAAATACAGGCCCAACGAAACGCGCGGGTAGGCGACGTCCGCTGGTCACGTTGGTGATGAGAAGTGTCGAAAATCGCCGGGGTGTCGGTCATGAGATACCCTCCTGATGCGTGGAGATACGCATCCTCAACAAGCTGTCGAGTTCCGCCGAGGGTATGCTCTGCACGGCGCACCAGTCGCGCTGTGCTTGGCTGGTGCTTGGCTGGAGCTCATGAGCGGGGTCGTTCTGCCACCAGGGTTTTGATGGCGCCCGTATGAGTCACGTCATAGCGCCCAGGCAAAGCCGTAAACGCTTCGCCGTCGGTCTGCATCGCGAGGTCGCAGCCAAGATCGAAGCTCAGCTGATCGCGACGGCTGACCAAACGTGGACGCCGCAAGCCGCCCGTGGCCAAGCCAAGACGCAGACCATGTCCCAGCGCAACCACCTCAAATTGGCGATCGTCCATACGAATGTCCCGGGCTAAAGTCGCGCCGCCGGCATAGCTCATAATGTTGCTGAGCACCATGACGCTCGCAGAACGGGGTAAGCGTAACGCATCCGACACACGTACCACGTGGGCCAATGCCAAACCGCGCTGCTGAGCACCCAACAGCCCATAAAGACCGCGATTTACCATGCCTCCCCGAGCCAACCACGGATGACGCCGCCGAAGGTGATGGAAGTTTAGGGCGACCTGGGCGTCGATTCCCACGCTCAGATAATTGCACCACACCCGCGAACCGCTGGGTCCATCCAAGCGCCAGCAGTCGTGGTAACGGTACGAGGCAGCGCGCAAGGTCGCCACCAATGCGCTCACATCATGCTGTGGGAAACTCGCCCAGCCTAATGTGCGGGCCAAATCATTGCCGGTGCCCAGTGGCACCACGCCCAGCGCCGGGCCATCTTTTTGTGCAGCTAAAATCCCCGCAACCGCACTGGCGGTACCATCGCCGCCACAGGCGATGATGGCGTCGTCGCTCTTCATTCTCGCGATGATCGCCGACAACTCGCAGCGTCCCAAGATGGAAACGGCGGCTTGACCAACCACGGCAGTCAAACCATGAGCTAGCTGGCCGCCACGGCCGCCGCCGCTGCTCGGATTGACAATAAAGTGCAATTGACGCACTGACTCTCCGGCGGTTGAACCGTCTACTTCGCTGATTTATGGCCGACGGTTAGCCTGCGGCACGCATAGCGGTACTCAAGCTGGTGACCCAAAGAAGACCACTCACGAGGGGACCGTGCCCCACAGCCGAGGATTCCACTCTGCATGTTTCTCCTGCGTGGTTGACGGGCCAGACCCCCACGACTATGAATCCGAGCGTCTCCATCGTTTACCGCAACGATCAAAGACCATGACCGACGATGTTCGTATAGCATCGTGATGGTTAAAACGGAGGGCGGCAATCGCGACGACGCGCGACGAAGGGAATCCCTGGTGGAATCCGAACTGGAACGCCTACGCAAGAAGGTGGAAAATTTCCCTTCTGCCTCGGCCTATAATCGGCTGGCTGAACTCGTTCGTGTTGGCGGAGACATCGCTGGCGCCGAACAGGTCTGCCGCCGTTGTATCAAGGAATTTCCCCGCAACGGTCAGGCGTACGTGATTCTCGCCGAAATCGAATTGGCCAACGGCCGCAAAGACGAAGCGATCAAGAATTTATTGACCGCCGTTGAACGCGATAACCGCAGTTATACGGCCCATCGCATGCTGGCTGATCATTACCTTGAAACCGCCCATCCCCTGCAAGCGCTTCAGCATTTGCGCCAAATTCTGACCTTCAAGCCCAACGATCCGACCGTGTTACAAAAGATCGAGCACGTCACTGGCAAGCCACTGACGGCAACGGTCATTCGCCAAGTCGCTGGTGCGAGTAACCAAGCCGCCCCAGGACGACCCTCAGAACCAGCACCACTGGCCAACAAAATGGTCCCGGCAAGCGACGGCCTTAGTAGTCTGTGCGCTGAAGCGGGTGTGCGCGGCGCGCTGATCGCCGACGAAAAAGGTCGCGTCGTCGTAAGCCAACGGCTGAGCGCCCAACAAGAAGATCTGCTTGCCGCGCTTGCCGCTGAAATCACCAAAGCTTCCCAGCAAGCGCTTTCAACGGTCGGCCAAGATCAGTTGAGCACGTGGACCATGGTCGCCGAACAAGGCCAAGTGTTAGCCTTTCGCCGGGAAAAAACCTTTAGCGTGGTCATTCTTGCCGAACCTGGCGTGCGCCCGGCGATGCTTGAAATTCGTGCCCGCCAAGCCCTCGTCGAATTGGGAGCGGGCTGATTCATGCAAGAAATTCTCACCCAACTCAATCGCATACGCGGCGTCGGCGGTTCTCTGCTGGTGTCTCATGACGGCCTGCCGATGGCGAGTGCGCTGCGCGAAGGCATCGATGAAGCGCAACTTGCCGCCACTGTGGGCGGACTCATCGAGCACAGCCAAAGCCTTGCTCGGCATCTGGGGCTTGGTCAGCCCCGCCACCTTCACGCCGGAAGCGAACAAGGAAGCTTGCTGCTGATGGTAGCCGGAAATGGTTATTTGGTGGTAGTCATTGACCAACAGGCCAATCTGACGCTCTTGCAACTGGAAACGAAACCGTTTCTCGAACGCATCGCCCAACGGCTTTCCCTGTGAAGCTAAACTTTTTACCGCCTTCGCTGTCTTAGTCTGTTCGTTGCTGTCCCGTTCTTTAGCTATCCTTTAGTTTTCCCCGACTCCCCGAGCGAGCTCACCCCATGGTCCAGATCAATTTCGGTCAACGTGAAGTCAGCTGCAAAGTGGTTTTCTATGGCCCCGGTATGTCCGGGAAAACCACCAATCTTGAGATTATTCACAAGAAGGCGCCGAAAGACGCCGTCGGTGAAATGGTTTCGATTGCCACAGAAACGGATCGCACGCTGTATTTCGACTTCTTGCCCCTCGACCTTGGTCAAGTCGCTGGCATGCGTACGCGCTTTCAGCTCTACACCGTACCTGGGCAGATCTACTACAACGCCACGCGCAAGCTGGTGCTACAAGGTGTCGACGGAGTGATCTTCGTCGCCGATTCAAGCCCAGAAAAAATGGCCGAGAACCTGGAATCGCTGCAAAATTTACGCGATAACTTGGCCGAAATGAATCTGACCATCGACGACATTCCGTTGGTGCTGCAATACAACAAACGCGATTTGCCCCAGGCGATGTCGATCGCCGACATCAACGCGCAGCTCAATCCGATGGGCGCTCCGGTGTTTGAAGGAGTTGCCCGCGAAGGCAAAGGCGTCTTTGCGACGCTGAAAGAAATTTCGCGTTTGGTGATTGAAAAACTCAACAAAGAACACGCACCAGCGGCCAATCGTCGACGGACCAACACTGGACTTGGTGCCCCCGCAGCGACTCCGCCTGCCCAGCCCACTGCGCCGTCAGCACCGGCGCCGAAACCGGTGTCGGCACCAGCGCCAGCGAATACCACCCCGATGGCGCAGCAGCGGCTACCGCAACGGCAGATGCCGCAACAGCAGATGCCGATGGCAGCAACGCCTGTCGCAACGCCTACCGCGCCGACTCGCACGGCAATGCCTGCGAGACCGGCACAGCCAACTCCTACGCGTGGCATGCCACAGATTCCGACTCCGACATCACCGATGCCGATTGTCGGCGATCCACGGGACAAGCATCTGGCCAAAGCCAAGCCGCCTTCCCTGGATAATCTCAAACAACAGCCTGGCGCTGCGGCCAAGGTCAACTTGGGCGCAACCGATCCCAGCTTGAAACGCTATCAAGAAGCTTCTCGCCCAGGCGGTGGAGCGGTCAAAACGCTCTTGATCGTGCTTATCGGCCTGATCGTGCTGGTGGTCCTCGCCATCGGAGCCGTCATTTACGTCCCCGCAGTACGCGGGTTTTTACCGCAAGACATCCAACGCATGCTGATGGGGAATTCGGCCTCAACGACCGAAACGACGCTCCCGCAGGTTGCGCCAGCTCTCCCACAAAAACCAGCCATCAAGCCCATCGAACCGTTGACACCAGCAGCTGAAA
Organism: Planctomycetota bacterium; assembly: GCA_031382605.1. GTDB lineage: Bacteria > Planctomycetota > UBA11346 > UBA11346 > UBA11346 > BOG-1363. The sequence continues at coordinate 21,243 of JANMYZ010000240.1, forward strand.
AACCGCTTGATCTGACTCCAGCACCAGCACCAGTCATCAAGCCTGCCGTAACCGAACCGGCCAAACCTGCCGTGGCGCCGGTGTCAGCACCGGTGCCAGCAGCGGAACCCGTCAAGCCAGTAGAAAATACTCCTGCCGTCCCAGCAGAGCCAAGTCCCAAACCGATAGCGACGGAGGGTGCCAATGGTCAGTGATAATGATGCCCTGCGTCTGCGTCGCCTGGTCTTCTACGCCAGTGACATTGATCGCCTCAACGCCGTGCTGTTGGCCTTCGTCAAGAAAGCCAACGCCCAAAGCGCGTTGATGATCGACAAAGAAGGCCACATGGTGGCCCGCCAAGGTTTTTTCAAACAAGATAGCTCCACGCTTGCCGCCTTGGTTGCTGGTTCTTTCGCCAGCACTCGTGAAGTCGCCCACTTGTTGGGTGAGCCTGAATTCCGAGTTCTTTTCCATCAGGGTCAGGGCCAAAGCATTCACATTACCCTCTTGGGTGAGCGAACGCTGTTAGTGACCGTGTTTAGTTCAGCGGTGAAGGCCGGCATGATCCATGTCTTATGCAAAGAAGTCGCGGTCCAGCTTGAAGCACTGCTGGTCGACGCAGCGAAGGACAGACCCGAAGACGAGAAAAATGAAGGCCTCGGCAAGAACTTTTCAGATGAGATGAAAAATCAGCTTGATTCGTTGTTCGGCAATCTTTAACAGCTTTCGTTTTTCTTTCGTTCTTCTTTCGCTCTTCTTTCGCTCTTGTTTCGTTCTCTTTTAGCCCTCCCCTTTAGCACACTCAGTCAGCAGGCGACGTATGGGTTTCCAAGGCCAACTCAGTTCGGTTAGTCTTACTGATATTTTCCAGACGCTGCAGATGAATCGGCAGACTGGGACTTTATCCGTTGGCAGTCCAGACGGTCATCGTCACGTCTATTTTGACACCGGCCAAGTGGCCATGTGCGATGCCCCGCAAGTGGATGGACGCGCATTTTTACTCAACGCGCTGTTGCGTAAATCGCTCTTGTCGCCAGAGCAAGTCGCTGATCTCAATCAACGTCTTTACGCTCTCGGCCATCCCTTGCGGGATCTCGTGCTGGCGAGTGGCTACGTGCAAGAAACCGAACTCGATGAAGCCAGTGCATGGTGTATCGAGGAACTCGTCTGTCCAATCTTTGAGTGGCAAGAAGGCGACTTTACCTTCACGGATGGCGCGCCGATTCAGCAGCTTCAGGTCCACGATGTAGTGGCCATGGGCAAGGTCGGATTGCAGACCACCCAACTGCTTTTGGAAGCAAGCCGTCGTAAAGATGAATGGCGGCGCATTCGCGAAGTCATCACCGACCCTTCAGCGCTGTATGTCGTTGATAACGATGGCCGCAACAATTTGCGCAACGTCGAAACCGATCCAGAAATGCTCAAGGTCCTGCGTTACCTTGACGGTCGTCATACGCTGGATGCGGTTGCGGATACGGTCGGAGTCACTCGTTTTGACACCTACGCCATCGCTGCCCAACTTGCCCTAGCCGGAGTCGCGCGCGCGCGAACGCCCGACGAGGTCGTCGCCGACGCCGCCACGCTGCGTCAAAATGGCGAGACCGAAAGCGCGATGACGTTGCTTGAAATTGTTCACAAAATCAATCCGGTGCCGGAAGTCATTCGCCCCCTGGCAGAATGCTATGTGCAACAGCGTCAAGCTCCGCGTGCGGTAGAATTGTATCTTGAGCTGATCCAGATGGCGCAAGACCAAGGCGATCTGGAACAAGCTCGGCGCGACCTTGATACCGTCCTCGCGCTGTCACCAGATGACCCTGATTTGCAGTTCGATCGCGCGAAAGTCCTCGCCGAGTTAGGTTCCATCGAAGAGGCCGCGCTCGCTTACGTGGCCGCCGCGCAAGCCTATCTTGGCACCCGTGACACCAGTCGCGCCATCGACGCTTGCCATCGGGCCAAGAATCTTCTGCCGCGCTCGCCTGATCCGCATCGCTTTTTGGCCAAAGCCTATTTGATGGACGGCCAAACCGAAAATGCGTTGGTCGAATATAAATCACTGTGGCACGCGTTGCTGACCGCCGTGCGACCACGCCAAGCGCTCGAAACCCTGAAAGATACCCTCGAAACGGACTGTCGTTTCAGCAATATTAAAGAACAGGTTCTTAACCACGCCCAGAACTCCGAAGCGATTAAGACCAGCAAGGCCACCAGAGTCTTGGTCTATATGATGATGGGCGCGGTGATCATATTTTCCGGAGTTCTCGCTTTCGGATGGTACCAAAATGTCGTGCGTGAAGATAACGCGCGACGGATTTTTGACGGCGTCAAAGCCCATGCTGGCGAAAAACAGTCCGCCGCCATGTATCACGATTTATTCAACGACATCAAAGATCTCCGCACCAATTACGGGAACACGAAAATAAGTCCCGACGTCGAGGCCTTTAATACCCAGGTTGAAAAAGAGTATAAAACACAAGCTGCTGATCAGATCCAAATCGCCAAAACTTTTCAGGCCGCAGGCCAACATCCCAAGGCTCTCGAAACGCTCAGGAACATCCGGGCGAAATTCCCAGGAACACCTTCCGCTGATGAGGCCAACCTCTTACTGACTTCGGTCGGCGAAGACGAAATCACCATTCAAGTCCACGCTGAGATGGAAGCCGCCAACCGCACTTGGGATGCCCTCGATTGGGACAGCGCACTGAATACGGTGGCCAACCTCCTTAAAAAGCCGAATTTACCAAGCAAGCTGCGCACCGAACTCGCAACCACACAGAGCACCTGGGTGACCAGCACAGAAACCGCCAAGGATCTTTTTGAACGGGCCGAGGGCTTCGAAAAAGCTGGCCGCAAAAAAGAAGCGCTCACCGCACACAGCCGCGCCAGCCATGGCAAAGGTGAACTGTATGCCGGTAAAGCCCGTGAACGCCTGACTTCGTTGGAAATTGAATTCGCACAAGACATCGGCAGTGCTGCCCTTACCGCTTTTGAACGCGGCGATGAAAAACAGGCCTTCGCTGCGCTTGATGAATTGACCGGCCAAATCAAACAAGCCACTGGTAAAGGCGTCGCTGAATACGCTGGCAAACTCGCCCTGCCGTTCGTCGTGCACCTCGACCACCATCTGGTGTCATTAGCCATTAAACGTGGTGGAGCTGAGCAACTCATCAAAGCCCCAGCTGGAGCCCAGGGGCCTTGGGCATACCGCTTAACGTATGTCCCCACGGAAAGCGTCACCATTGAAGCTCGTCGTCAGGGATTCAGCCCGGCAACCTTTCAGGTGTCATACCAAGCGCGCAAAGCACAGGTCGCACTGACCCTGACCCGTGGCGCACTGTGGCAAAGCGCCCTCAATGAAGCCGTTGGCATTACCACTCCGATTACCCTTGGAAAATTCATCCTGGTCGGAACCAACAAGGCCACCATTGAGATCGTTGATTCCCACCTGGGGGCCACGCGGCCCATTACTTTCCCAACCACACCCGACGAGTTCAAGCAAGCGCCGATCATTTTTCAAAACCAGATCTTCACCATTTTAGATAATCGTTTAACCGCCATTGATGGCACGACTCGCACGACTCAATGGCGCTTTCCCAATACCAATAGCGAAAGCACGTTGCGTCTGACCGGCAGCCTCGTGGTGCAAGAACATCAGCTGATTCCTGGGCAATTACTCTGCTTTCTTGCCGGTGCCGGTGGCGAAGTGATCGGTTTTGCACGCGATCAAGAAGGACGACTCATCGGCTATCCCAAGTTTCAACTGGGAAGCGAGTTCACCGGACCACTCTTTGGCGATCAATACGAAGCAGGTCGCACGCTGCTGTACGCTCCGGCTGGAAATCATTTAAAAGTTTTCGACACCACTGCCGTTACCGAACACGATTCGCCCAAGCTGCTTTATGAAGTGCGCACTCGTGGCGAACTCATCGGGCATATGGTGCGTGCCAACGTCGCTGGCCAACCCGCGATTCTGGCCATCGACAGCAGCGGACTCTTGATGGCAATCAACGCCAATCCACAAGTCGCGGAGAGCAAGCGCGCGCTTGGATCATGGCCGCTTGATGGCACTGGCATCGCTGGTGCGGCGTATCGTGCCGGACAAAACGTGGCCTATGTCGCGGTCGCTGAAGGTCGCGTGATGGCCGTTGATCTCGCTCGTCCGGGTCAATTGATCTGGCGTTTCCCCGCTCAAGGCACCAGCGGACCATTGACTGCCGCGCCCGTTATCGGCCAACGCGGCATCTATATCGCTGATCAACAAGGTACCTTACACTGTTTGAATGCTGCCACCGGCGTTGAACGCTGGCGCGCGGACCTTGGCAGCCCGGCATCCAGCGGGATTTTAGCACACGAAGGACGCATTTTCGTTCCGACCCGTGCTGGCTTGCTGATGTGTTTTGAGGAAGGCGAAGAATAACGCTTTCCCCCTGTCGAGTAACCGTCGCGTGACGAATGTCGTGTACGCTGATCCCCTTTTCGCGCGCTTTCACCGCCGCATGCTGAGTTTTCTCAACGCCAAAGCGTAGTCCTGGTACAGCCTTCATCTGTCATAATATCCCGCTCAGCCGGACTGGAGATTTCATGCGCAAAAATGGCTTCACCTTAATCGAACTCATCATGGTCATTTCGATCATCGCGGCGCTTGCTGGGTTGCTGATCCCCATGATCGGATACGCCAAGACGCTCTCGAAGAATGCCAAGTGCACGTCTCAGTTGGGCACCATCAGAGCGTCGTTGTCGCTCTATAAAGATGCGAACGGCTTTTATCCGGAACAATACGTTGTGACTGAAGACGATATCAAATCTACAAATCCACATAAATTCACTGACAATCCTAAAAAACGTCTGGCAAAAGGCGACGAGATCTTCTCATTATTTTTCACGACCGGCAGCGGAACACCGACCACGTACCGAAAGGCGAATGATTTGACCTCCAATGATTGGACGAACGTCGCAGAAGCGCTGTTAAAACAGCTTCAGACGGTCGACCGCGGAAGTTTCAGCAACATAAATGCTCTACGTGATCCCTTCACGGGAGGAGGAACGACCAGTAAAGTCTTTCGCTACCGCCCGGCAAAATTCTATCCCTTCGATACAAACGCTACTGACGTGATTGATAAGGAAAATCCGCCGAATCCGGATTCGTATCAACTATGGTCCGCCGGAACTGACGGAAAAGACCAGCACGGCGATCGCAACGCCACCACCAATCGCAAAAGCGACGACATCACTAACTGGGCGATCCCTTAATCGTGACCACCACGGGCACCATCTGCGCGCCCAGGACTGGCTTTACGCTGGTCGAGTTAATCGCGGTGATTTTGATCATCAGCGTGGTAACGTCGTTGATGGTCGGTGCATTTTTTCGCACCGGCACGGTTAATAAATTATTAGCCGCCGAACAAGTCGTGAGCGACTGTATTCGCCAAGCACGGCAAACCGCGCGTTCGACCGGTGCGCCGGTGCTGCTCAAACTGTCGCCGACCAAACGCCCTGATGGCACGGTGTCTGGTGGCATCATCACCGGCGTATCGCGCGTCTGGGTATGGAGCGAATTTTTCGACCACGGCCAAGCGCTCAACACGCGCGGATATACCGTCGGCATGAGCGGCAATGGGCGGCTGGTTGATCCAGCGATCCCGTGGGAACCACCAACGCTTGATCGCCCACTGCGCTTCCGCCCAGGTGATGGCGCTTATATAGCGATAGCGATTCGCCCGCCACTCGCCGGACAAACCGGCAAAGCCGTACCGAAACAAATTCCCCTGATTTTAGTCGGTGCCGACGACAACGTGATGACCAGTAGCTTCGGCGTGATGCTGGTGCGTTCTGACGCCGTCGATCCGCGCAAGGCGACGATCCAAAGTGGTGGGAAGGCCAATGCGAAAATGCTCTGTTGGGAAATTCTTGGTTGGGTACATCAACCAGGCGATCCAGAGCCGTTGTACGTTTCGTCATTTGACAATATTCCTGCCGACCAAGTGCGCGATCGCGGTTTGCTGCCCTCCAAAAATTACGACATCACCGATCCCATCGGCGGTGACCGTTGGGAAGAAATCGGCCTACTGATTACCAACGATCAAATGACGCTTTATCGCAATGGCCGACGCGTCGGCGAACTGCGCGACGGCACGGTGGTGAATGGGAAATCGATTGATCTGCCGAAAAAATTTCTTGCTGGCGAACAGATCTGGGTCGGCCAAGCCAATCTGGGCAGTGGCGTCGCCTATGCGAAATGCCCCATCGATGACGCACGAGTATATAAACTCGGCTCGCAAGAAGTTGGTGCTTTGCCGCAAGGCGTTTTTCCGATGGCCGATCCATCCATGCCTGCCGGAACAGCGGTCGAATACCGCATTCTTGCCCATCCAGAGGGCCGCATTGAACTCTCCAGCGCGATCGGAGCCGACACCCGCAACGCCACCAGCGCAGCACTCAATACCAGCAGCCATGTAACGACCGGATCGATATTTTTAGGCGGCGCTTTTACCCGCGCAGCGACCCCAGGCGGCAAAACGCGTGGTGCTAGCTCAGCCCAGATATCTGTCGCCATCGACGGGCGCGTCAACAGCTCGCTCATTCTTGCTCCAGAACCGCAGCTCGAAGGATCACATGGTGATTAGCAACACCGTGCGCGATCACCAGATTCTAACGAAGGGCAGGATAACCATCATGGCACACCATCGTTCCGGCGCCGCACTGATCATGGCCATCGTGATCCTTGCCGCGTTATTGATGTTGGGATTGCCGTTTTTGTTTTCGCAATCCGCCAGCTTAACCGGCACGCGCTCGTTCGCCCACAGCCAGATGGCGCAAGCAGGACGCTCGACGGCCGAAGATCTCGGCGTCGGCGCAGCGTACTATATCGTCAATCGCAACCTTCCCGCAGGCAGCACCGGCGAGTCTACCGACATCAACAATATTCCTGGAGGTCTGATATCGCAGGCCGACCCACGTCGTCTCACGCTCGATTTGTCGCCCACTGGGCACGGCTTCAACCCGGCCGAACCACGCAACACCGCGCTGCTGGGACTCAGCCTTGAGGATGAATCGGGCAAACTTGATCCGAATCATATGGACACCAAAGCGTGGATGCGCTTGTTTGATAAAGTTGGCATCGCCGATTGGGACGATGGTGATGACGGTCCTGGCGGCCGTTTAGATGACGACATTGACGAAGGTCAGTTGGCCTACGCACTGGCGGCCGTTCGTTTCGATCGCTCAATTTGTCGCGAAGGACGGGTCACTCGCTTTGAACAATTCCTTGAAGCGAAACCGCAACCGGACGGCGTGCGCCATCCACTTACTCGCTCCGAACTTCGGCAACTCATGCCTTTTCTTACTCTTGGCAGTGTTGGCCAAGGTCGTGAAGGCATAATCGACCTCGGCACTATGATTAGCTACACCACCCCAGGAAGTGCAACCCAAGAGCGACTCGATTCTTTGCGCCCTGCAGAACTCGTCGGCTTTCCCGTTGCACGTGAACTGATCGGCGCTGGCAGCGTGCTGGTCAGCGAGCCTGCCAATGGCATGTCGGCACAACAACGCAGTATCTTCGGAAAATATCATTACGGCATGTCGACGTCTATTGACTTAGAAACGGTTCGTAACGGCTCCAGCACCAACCCGCCCTATCCGCCAGACAGCCGTCGTCCACGTCATCAAGATGCTGTCGGCATCGAAGTCCAAGCGCCGGTTAATATCAACGAAACCAGCAAGCCCGTACGTTATGTGTTTAAAGATGTCGATCCCAATAACGGCTTGGCGAACCAACTCTCTGACATGCGCCTATTAACAGTCAAAGAAAAAGACGCTTTCAATCGTGACATCACCGG
>JANMYZ010000246.1:0-2979 GCA_031382605.1 Planctomycetota bacterium
GTTCGAATTCATCGTTGGCCCAGGACATGCAGCGCCCTCCAGAGAGGAATGTTTAACACCGCCCTCGGCCATTAACAGAACAAATTCCTACTGGCACGGACTTATGGGTAATGAGCAGGACCGCCGGTTTCCAACCGGCAAGGGGCAATCCTTCCCCCCTGAGACCGCCAGCTGCCAACCGGCCCAAGGCCTCCGACCCAAGGCCTCCGGCCCAAGGCCTCCGGCCCAAGGCCCGGGACCGCCGGCTGCCAGCCGGCCCGTGGCAATCTCCCCACCAACCCCCGAACCAGCCACCACCCTAAAAAAAAGTAGCCCACCCCATCAACGCCCATCGGGTTGGTGAACCGTAAGCCACTTTCCCAAGCTAGCCGATTTTCCCAAGCTAGCGTCGCAGTTAAAATTCCAACACTCCCCGCGCATGAAAGATCAGCCCATCAGCAAACGAAAAATTTCATTCCGTGCACGGTTATTCCCTCATCACGGTGATCCCGACGTGGCAATTATTTTTCATCAATCATCAACTGAGTCAAAAACGTAAGCATGATAAATGCCCTTAAACTGACCCCCAGCGGTCAGGTGGTTCCGACGTTGGACAAAGCCGCCACCGCGTTGCCCGCAGTCATCACCACGCGCCTTACAACTGCCTTCGCGCGCGGTTCCGGCCACGGCCTGTTGTCGCTCGGTACGTATGACGTCGGCGCTGCGTTGCCGCCGACAGTTGCTTGGTGGCGGGACATCGCGACCCGTTTGGTGACCGCCGTCTGCATGTTGCCAGAGGTCACCGAGCGTTCGCTCAGCGCCGTGCCCGCGCCGACTCTTGGTGATCTGCAAACGTTAGCGTGGACCGCGCCGCCGATGGACGGCGCAGAATACTTAACCACCGAAGTCTTGTTAGCGCTGTGGGCAGAGTTGGAGCGCGCGTTCCACGATGAATTCGCGGCCGCCGGCGGGTCGTTGCAAGAGTTCCTCAAAGCACGCAATCCAGCGTGGAATCTGGTCGGTCGAGTACACGTTCATCTAGCGGAAAATCGCAAGGATGAACATCATCCCTTCGCCTTTTTGGCGACTTACACCACGCGATTGTCAGCACAGGCGAAAGCTCAGCATGTGCCGCTGGGCCAAGCGTTGACGGAATTCGCCAGTGCGGCAGACAAAGATCGTTTGCTGGCGTTGTTGATGCCGTTGCAGCGTGCGGCGGAATCATGTCAGTGGCTGAAAGCGCTGATCGCCAGTCGCGAAATTTTCCAACCACTGCGTTGGACAGCCACGGAAGCGCTGCAATTTTTGCATGACGTGCCGGCGTTGGAACAGGCCGGTGTGGTGGTGCGGATGCCGGCGACCTGGCGGGCGAATCGTCCGGCGCGAGCGAAAGTCAGCGCCACCGTCGGAACCAAAGCGCCCTCACAAGTTGGCCAGGATGCGCTGCTCGATTTCTCCATCGCCGTGGCGCTCGAAGGCGAATCGCTAACCTCGGCAGAGGTCAAACAACTCCTTAGCAGCACGCAGGGCTTGGTGCTGATCCGTGGACGTTGGGTTGAGATCGATCGCGCTCGGCTACAGCAAACGCTCGATCATTTCAAACAGGTCGAGCGGGTAGCCGCTGCTGAGGGCCTGGGCTTTCATGCCGCGATGCGCTTGCTGGCGGGCACTGGTGCTGCAGCAAGCGACAGCACCATGCGCGCTGACCCGGACTGGTCGCAGGTCATCGCCGGCCCGTGGTTGGCCGATACTTTACAAGGACTGCGTGGTCCGCAGGGCTTGGCCGCGGTCGATGCCGGACCTGATTTGCACGCCACGTTGCGGCCCTATCAACACGTCGGCGTACGCTGGCTGCATTTGCTCTCGCGCCTGCGTCTGGGTGCGTGTTTGGCCGATGACATGGGCCTGGGAAAAACCATTCAGATCATCGCGCTGCTGCTGGTGCGGAAACAAAACGAAGGAACCGCACCGAGTCTGTTGGTCGTTCCGGCGTCGCTGCTGGCCAACTGGGCCCAAGAAGTCGCGCGCTTCGCTCCATCGCTGCGCGTGCTGATCGCGCATCCATCAGCGTTGCCGACGGACGAACTCAAAGCGCTGACCGGCGAGCGCGTTCTGACGTTCGATTTGGTCATCACCAGTTACGGCGCGCTGCATCGCCTGCCGTGGATCAGCGAACGGTCATGGCGACTGGCGGTTTTGGACGAAGCTCAAGCGATAAAAAATCCCGGCACGCGTCAAACCCGCGCAGCCAAAGAATTGAAAGCAGAGTCGCGCATCGCGCTCACCGGCACGCCGATTGAAAATCGTTTAGGCGATCTGTGGTCGATCATCGACTTCATCAATCCAGGTTTGCTCGGCAACGCCAAAGCCTTCACCGCGTTTAGTAAAAAACTTGCCGACTCGCCAAACGGCTACGCGCCATTGCGCACACTGGTGCAACCGTACTTGCTGCGCCGCCTCAAAACCGACAAGAGCGTGATCAGCGATTTACCGGATAAAACTGAACTCACCGCGTTCTGCACGCTGTCACGCCGACAGGCGGCGTTGTACCAGCAAGCGGTAGACGAAATGGCCAAGGCATTACGCACCGAAGACGCTGACAGCATCAAACGCAAAGGCCTAGTCCTGGCGTATCTCATGCGATTCAAACAAATCTGTAATCATCCCTCGCAGTGGTTGGGCGACGGCGCGTGGAGCGAGGCCGACAGTGGCAAGCTGGCGCGTCTGCGCGAACTGGCAGAGGTCATCGCCGCCAAGCAAGAGAAAGTCCTGATATTTTCACAGTTCCGCGAAACCACCGCGCCCTTGGCCGCTTTTCTTGGCGCGATCTTTGGCCGCCCAGGACTGGTGTTGACTGGCCAAACCGCTGTGAAAAACCGCAAGGAATTAGTCCAGCGTTTTCAGACCGATGAAACCGTGCCGTTTTTCGTATTGTCACTGAAAGCGGGTGGTTCAGGGCTGAACCTGACCGCGGCTTCGCACGTCATTCACTTCGATCGC
>JANMYZ010000257.1:0-2500 GCA_031382605.1 Planctomycetota bacterium
CCATTCAACTTCATCGTTAAAACCGCATGCTCAATGTATTTCGAAGTGCGCCAGCCGGGTAATTTGATTACCGTCACGGTGAACAACGGCGCTGATTCGACGACAATTAACGCTGGCGATAAGCTTACTGATAACTTAGGCATCATCGCTGAGGATGGTGCGAGCATTGCGATTGATGAACTTCAGATCATGCGTGATAATAAGGCCGAAGATGATCTCAAGAAACTTGGGCTCAAACGGCTCGGCGAAGCCATGCTGGAAGCGCCGACCATCGTGCTCCCAGAGACTCGTGGCGCGAAAAGCGGCGTGGCCATGGCTCTGTCCGATCCCAATGTTATCGGGGTTACCTATGACGTGAAAGGCAGTGGTAATCTGCGCATTCAACTGGGTAGCCCCACTGACATGAGCGGACAATTTGTCGACCTTTCCATAAATGCTGCCGTCGTTGCGCACAAGGTGTCATGGCTGAATGATAAGTTGCTGGTTAAGGACGCCGCAGGCAATGAGCTAGCGAGCGTTGCCCTGACGGCTAAGCACACCCATCTGATGATTATCGCGTTCAAGGAAGCTACTTTGCTCTCGACTCCCCGTTTGACATATCGATGACCGAAGTGGTGCTGAGTTTTTTCAGGAAAATGGTTCACCGGATTGCGGTGGGCCATCGTCCAATTCTGCCTTTTATTTTTCGGCGTTATGATCACCCAGCCGTAGGCTGTCAGGTGACTTCATGCGTGTGCCCGTTCCTCACCTTTTGCTTTGGTTCCCAGGATGATTGACTCTAAAACCACTAAAACCTTTGTTATCGACACCAACGTCTTGCTCCATAACCCCAACGCGCTGTTTGCGTTCGCCGACAATCATGTGGTGATCCCGATGATGGTGCTGGAAGAACTCGACAAGTTCAAAAGCGCCAATAACGAATTGGGCTCAAATTCACGCGAAGTGGCTCGCGCACTCGATCGCCTGCGTTTGAAAGGCTCACTGCGTGATGGCATTGCGACGCCGCAAGGCGGTCGGGTACAAGTATTGATTCCGTATGATGAAATCGCCGGAATGTTGCCTGGCGTCAACGACAATCGCATCCTCGGCTGTGCCCAGTTGCTGAAACGTGAGGGGAAAAATGTATTTTTCATCTCGAAGGACATCAACGCCCGAGTAAAAGCAGACGCGCTTGGTATTCCGAGTGAAGACTTCGAGAACCAGAAAATTAATGTCGATGAACTCTATAATGGTTGGGTGCGCTTCGAACGCGAGGCATCACGCATCAAGCAGCTTTCACTTTTAGAATCCATCGCGCCTGATGACCTTGAACCAAGCTTGAGCACGAAGCTCAACGCCAATCAGTTCGTTTTGGCACAAGAAGGCGACGACGATGATTTAGCCGTGTTGTTTAGCTACAACGCAACGACGAAAAAACTTCATCGCCTTGACGGTGACTCGCCGCAATTGTTTGGCGTTGGTCCGCGCAGCCAAGAACAGCGCATGGCATTTGAGCTGCTGCTCGATGATCGCATCAAGCTCGTAACGCTGGTCGGCCAAGCCGGAACCGGCAAGACGCTCCTCGCGCTCGCGTGTGGTCTCGCCAAAGTGATTCATGACGAGCGCTACAAAAAACTCCTCGTCAGTCGCCCGATTATGCCTCTGGGCAATGACATTGGTTACCTGCCCGGCACCAAGGACGAGAAGCTCAGCCATTGGATGGGACCGATCTTCGACAACCTGCACTTCCTGCTGGCGAGCGAAGAACGTGATCCCGACGAAGTGATCAAGCGCTTGATCCAAGAAGAATCGATCACCATGGAAGCGCTGACTTACATTCGTGGGCGTTCCATCAGCAAACAATATTTGATCGTCGACGAAGCGCAGAATCTCACTCCGCACGAAATCAAAACGATCATCAGCCGCGCCGGCCAAGACACCAAAGTCGTGCTCACCGGCGATCCGCACCAAATCGACAATCCGTATTTGGATGCGAGCTCAAACGGTTTGACCTACGTGGTCGAACGGATGCGCGGCCAAACACTTGCCGGTCACGTGACCCTGCTGAAATCGGAACGCAGCGAACTGGCAGGAATTGCGGCGAACTTGCTTTAAACGGCGTTCGCCTGGGTAGCGAGGCTGAGCGATGGCTCCCATCGCTCAGCCTTTTCGTTTTCAGAGATCAGTTTTTTTCGTGGTTTCAATGTGGTTTCCACGAAGAAGCGATCAGCCTAAACCCTAAACGCAGTAATAGAACACAGCCCGGCCGAGCCGGAACCAAAGGTTCATCATCGTCTCGACCGGGCTGTTCGCTTGTTGCTGCGGGGGCTTTCGCCCCCACACCCCCGTGACACTAAGGCGCGAAATTTTCTGCTGTCCGGAGATTTCGTACCTTAGTGTCACAGAGAACCAGAGCACCAGAGGAAGAAACAGAATGTTATGTCGAAACTGCGGATCACTTTTTGGGTGATCGTTAAAAAAGAGTCTAACTCTTTCTCCGCTCTGGTACTCTGGTGCTCTG
>JANMYZ010000266.1:0-3492 GCA_031382605.1 Planctomycetota bacterium
GACAATTGTTGACGGTGACAATCCCAATCCAAATCCCCCGCTGAAAAAGGCACAGCCAGCGGAAATCCAGCCGCAGCCGCAGCCGGAAGAGGCCAATAGTTTCTGAGCGGGCTTTCGACAAAATCTTTATCGCGATCACGGTGTTCGACTATTCGCGGTTTGATCGTCGAACAACGCGGTCATGTATTCGTACGGCCAATCCCAAAAAGCCGCATCTTCTCATTCTCACAAGCAGCGCTGATATCATTTTCTTTTCACGTTATCCTAGAGGACAGCTTCACAGGAGGCGCGGAGACGCGGAGTTGAGATGAGAACTCAATCTGATTTCTCATCTGAACTCCGCGTCTTCGCGTCTCCTGTGAATTGCTTTTGTTGAACCAGGTCAAACTGGGACAGATCAATGGTAACGGGTGTGTGTAGACCGTGTAGTTCACGTGAATCATGTTCGCGGCGTGGCCATCGGAGGTAGACCTGCATAAACTTGTGTCGGTTGGCTGCGCTGTCGATCGGCTCGGCGGCAAGGAGGGGTATCTCTAGCCCTCGTGAGACCATCATGACCCCACCCTTGACCGCTGCCCTACCCTACGAAATACAGGCCACTATGAGCAATCCTGTGGCCGACAGAACTCGCGGTGAACCTGATGGCGTGCTGTGGGCGCTGGGGCGCTTGGCTCACCAGAAAGACCTTCAGGCCTGGTCGCTGCTCGTTGCGCAGATGGGGCCTGATGTTCATCGCTTGGCCATGCGCATAACGGGGGATTATGCGCTCGCTGAGGATATCGTGCAGGAGACCTTTATGCTGGTTCGTGACCACGCTGATCGATTTGTCGTTCATGATGGCGACGGTGACGACCATGCCCGAGGTTGGATTATGGGCGTGGCGACGAATGCCAGTTTGCTCATCGCGCGTCGCCATCGTCGGCAGATACACCGCGATACTCGCGCTGGCCTTGCCGCAGCACAAACGGCGACGCCTGTCATTGATCCCACTCAGCAGGCAGAAGATGCCGATGAAAATCGCCTACTGCGTCGCGAGCTAGCGGAACTTCCCATCGTCTACAGTCAGGCACTGACGCTGCACTATTTTGCAGGCCAGGAATATGCTGAACTCGCATCTCATTTGCGAGTTTCGGTCAATACGGTTCGCAGTCGCGTTCATCGCGGGCTAAAGGCCCTACGCGAACGCTTAGATCGCTGTGGCGTGACGTTATCGATCGCGGCGCTGACCGGCTTGCTGAGTCATCTTGGTGCGGCTACCACCGTTGGTGGCGCAGTGACGGTGTCGGCAACGACGCTGGGATTGATTACCAGCACGGCGGTACCGACGACGTCTTTCTCGGCTGCCTCTAGCGGCATGACGATGGCCACGGTGCTGACGAGTGCGCTCGCAGCGTTGCTAGCGTTGGTGGTTTTGTCCGGTGCTTGGTTGAATTCGTTTCGTGCGGAATCAACGCCGCCGCCAATAGCGGTAGCCGGGGGAGCGGCAGAAGTGGTAAATAACGAGCGGGTCACACCATTTGTCTTGGTGGTGAAGACCGATCAGGTAGTGGAAAAGAATGGTCTGATTGCGGACAATAAAAAAACCACAGCACGGCAATCCGAGATAATGACTCGTCTGAGGAAATACGAGCGATCCGAGATGATACCACCTCTGCTGTGCCTGTTTCCCGATGTCGATTTTGAAAAAATCACCGACAGGCAATGGCAAATCGTCGAGGAGGAAAAATTCTTGCATACCAGCGGCCCCGATCAATTCCGGCTGCCGTTGCATCCTTTCGCTCACTACGATTTTACCATTGATTGGGGCGATGGTACAATCGAGATCGTGCGCAGTGATGCGCCCGCCGGTAAGGCGATAGTCGACGAGGCCTGGTTGGCCCAGGTGAAAAAAGGATTGGATCAATCCGTGACCCTCGAAGTCTTCGACACCGTTAATCCATTCGATGTCGGCGAGGGCTTATCGCAAGGAGTAAGGGGTCTATCGATAAGGTTTTTGGAAGACGAAAATAAAGAAACCAACATAGAGAGAGGGCTCAGATCTCTGCTCGAAAAGGCGGGTGTAGATAGGTGTGCGAACATCATCGTTGACCCGAAGGTTCTAGAAAAAGCGGGTCTCCAGCGGGCGGATGAACTCATGAGCATGCAGAAGTTTGGCACGATGAAGCTCAGTGAGGTTTTTGAGCAGCTTACGAAGTTAACGGGCTTGACCTATGTTCTGCACGATCGGGCATTGCTCATCAGCGAGCGCAAAGACCTCCCTCGTTTGGTATGTCCGCAACACACGTATGCGCAGGCCGGAACGTATAAGATTCAAATCACCGAAAACGTTGTTGGCGGATTTCCCCAGATCTATTTCAATGGCGGCTACGACTGCGTGAAGGTGACGGATCTGGCTCAATGGGGAGGCAACACGTGGACAAATCTTGATGCTGCGTTTAGGGGTTGTGTGCGGATGACGATGAGCGCCAGCGATGCCTCCACTGCGGTCACGGGAGCGGTGAAAAGTTTCAGTCAAGCCTGGTCGGACTGCTCCAGCATGACGAGTTTTCCCTTATTGAACACCGCTGCAGGAATGGATTTTAGCGCGGCGTGGTCTGATTGTAGCGGATTATCGAGCTTTCCGCTGTTGAACACTGCCGCCGGAACCAATTTCGTTGCAGCGTGGTCTGGTTGCATGGGCTTGACGAGTTTCCCGTTATTGAACACCGCCGTGGGGGAAAACTTTAGCCAAGCGTGGCGTGGGTGCCTTGGCTTAACGAGTTTCCCGTTATTGAACACCGTCGCCGGAACGAATTTCACTGGAGCGTGGTCTGACTGCACGGGCCTAACGAATTTCCCGTTATTGAACACCGTCGCCGGAACGAATTTCAGCGCTGCGTGGTTTGACTGCACTAGCCTAACGAGTTTTCCGTTATTGAACGTCGCTACGGGAACCAATTTTTTCAGTGCGTGGTCCGGTTGCTCTGGCCTGACGAGCTTCCCGTTGCTGAGCACCTCCGCCGGAATCAATTTCCGCAATGCGTGGTCTGGTTGCAGTGGCTTGACGAGTTTCCCGTTGTTGGACACCTCCGTCGGAGCGGATTTCAGTCATGCCTGGAATAGTTGCGGTGGCCTAACGAGCTTTCCGTTGCTGAACACCTCCGCCGGAACCAATTTCGCTAATGCGTGGTCTGGTTGCGGTGGATTGACGAGCTTCCCGTTATTGGACACCTCTGCCGGAACGGATTTCGGCGGTGCGTGGGCTGTTTGCTCTAGCTTGACGAGTTTTCCATTATTAAACACCTCCGCCGGGACCAATTTCGGTGGTAGTTGGAGTGGGGCGTGGACTCACTGCGTTGGATTGACGAGCTTCCCGTTATTGGACACCTCCGCTGGAACGAGTTTCGAATTCGCGTGGTATGAATGCACTGGCTTGACGAGCTTCCCGTTGTTGAACACCTCGGCCGGGACCAATTTTGACATGGCGTGGCGTGATTGCCCTGGCTTGACGAG
>JANMYZ010000295.1:0-1532 GCA_031382605.1 Planctomycetota bacterium
AAGCGATCGACCTGCTGCGGGGCGCGGCCAACGAAGGTCGCCGGATCCAGCAATTCATCGATGCGTCCGTGAATCGGGAAGAAGAATTCATCATTCATGATCAATTGGATGAGGTTATTATCGCGGCCATGATCTTTAACTTCGCTCGCGGCTTCGCGCGACAACACGCGAATTTTTTCGTGCGCCAGCTGACGATCGCCGCCGGCTTCGACGATCGCCATGATGAAGTTTTCCGTCGCCATAAACGGCAATTCGTCACGAATGCGACGGGCGATGACTTTGTCGTGAACGTCCAATCCTTCACAAACGTTCTGTAAAATTCCAAGAATCGCGTCCGCAGAAAGGAACGCTTCCGGCAGATAAATCCGCCGACCAGCGCTGTCGTCGAGCGTCCGTTCCATCCATTGAACGCTGTGAGTCGCGTGCGCGTCTTGACCAAGCGCAATCAAATGACGCGACAACGAACAGACTCGTTCCGCCCGCATCGGATTCCGTTTATAGGCCATCGCCGACGACCCGATCTGGTCTTTCTCAAGTGGTTCTTCGACTTCTTTCAGATGCGCCAACAAACGCAGATCGGTGGCCAACTTGTGCGCGGTAGCGCCCAGCCCGGCCAAAGCCGACAACACTTCGCTGTCGACTTTACGTGAATAGGTTTGGCCGGTGACGATGAACGCGCTCTTGAAGTCAAAAGCTTTAGTCACCAACGAATCAAGTTCTTCGACCTTGGCGTGATCACCATGAAACAACGTTAAGAAAGACGCCTGCGTGCCGGTGGTGCCTTTGACGCCGCGAAAGCGCAGATCGCCGCGTGCACGTTCCAGCGCTCGCAAATCCATCAGCAGGTCTTGCAACCACAAGCACGCACGTTTCCCCACGGTGGTCAACTGCGCTGCTTGAAAATGGGTGAAACCAAGCGTCGGCAGCGAACGGTATTTATCAGCAAATTTCGCCAAGCGGTCGATCACCCGCGCGAGCTTTTCCGTAATCAGTCCCAGCGCATCACGCAAGATGATCAGATCGGTATTGTCCGTGACATAACAACTGGTCGCACCCAAATGCATAATCGGCGCGGCGCTCGGACAAGCGACGCCGAACGTGTGCACGTGGGCCATCACGTCGTGGCGACGCTTCTTTTCCTCTGCCGCCGCCATCACGTAATCGATGTCGGTCAGATGCGCCGACATCTCATCGAGCTGTCCCTGCGTTATCGGCAGACCCAAACTTTTTTCCGCGCGCGCCAGTTCCAACCACAGCTTGCGCCAAGTGCTGAACTTCACGTCGTCAGAAAACAGTCGCTGCATATCCTTGGAAGCGTAGCGAGAACACAGTGGCGAATCGTAGCGGTCGGTGGGCATAAGGTTTGGTGGGGGCTGGGTGTGAGGCGGACAAGGCGAAGGAAAACGAAGCTAGAAAGCGAGCGCAAAGAAACTGAGCGGGCGGGATCACACCGTCGATCCGTCAGGCGTCTAGCCTTGCCGTTCGCTGGCGAATGGCTGCGAATGTACCTCACGACACATGGGTTACGCCAC
>JANMYZ010000300.1:0-2926 GCA_031382605.1 Planctomycetota bacterium
CTGAGACCTTCCAGCGCGTAGTACTCACATTGCAGCGGGACCAACAAATGGCTGGCAGCAAGGAACGCGTTGATGGGCAAAAGGGATAAATTTGGCGGACAATCAATAAAGATGAGATCGAAGCGCTCGGCGAGAGGGGTCAAATGTTGCTTGAGCGCTAAGCGACCCCCTGTTTGTCGGCTTAATATCAATTCTTGTTCTAAAAGATCGTGACCAGCGGCGATCAACCAAAGGTTTGGCCGTGTTCCAGAGGCAATCGGTTGACCTCCTGCATAGATGGATGTGCCTTGACCACGTTCACCGAGCACGCTAGAGGCGTTTCCTTGAGGGTCATTATCAACCACCAAGGTTTTCAGCCCGGCTAATCCACAGGCAGCGGCGAGATTCACCACCGAAGTGGTCTTACCCACACCGCCTTTTTGGTTCGATACAGCAATAATGGGTGGCATTGGCATGAGTGAGGGATGTTCCACGTGGAACAACAGAGGCAAGGACCAGATTCAACTTAAACGCCACGATGGATTGAACACAGAGGACCAGAGCACCAGAGCTGAGAGAGAGTCCTTCCTCTGGTGCTCTGTGTTCGATGGCTGTGTTTAATTTAACCACTCGCTAGCACGTTCCACGTGGAACAACGCCTTTAGAGCCGCCGAAGAGTGACCGTTGGCTGGAGAGTGAGTCCGCTTTTATCAATAGCGTTCACCGCGGCAAAGAATGAGGCGCTGAGAAGGGGATGAGTACAGATTTCAATGAGCGCATGGCCTTTGGCATTCGGCGTGCCCTGGTGGATATTCAGGACGCTTACCCCCTGCTGGCTGAGTTCGTTGGTTATTTTCGCCAAAGTGCCAGGTTTATCAGCAACCATGAAGCGAGCATAACTGCTGGTAATTTCTTCGGCTTCCGGCAGCAAGGGAACTTCGCGTGCGTTGGTGAAAAACTGAAAACGTTTGGCGGTTAACTCGTACCGTCCGGTGCAAACGTCGACGACATCCGCTAAAATTGCGCTGGCGGTGGGTAATGCCCCGGCGCCCTGACCAACTAGGAGGGTAGGACCAGCGGCGCTGCCGTGCATGTAAACGCCGTTGTAGTTGAAGTTTACAGAAGCAAGCGGGTGATTTTTGTGGATCAAGGTCGGCGCTACGCGTAGTTCGAGCCCTTGCGGACGCGGAATAGCAACGGCGAGCAGTTTAATGCGCGAATGCATGGTCCGAGCGGATTCGATATCCAAGGCGGTTAGGCGATCAATGCCTTCACAGCGCAAAGAAACTACGGGGATGCGACCATTAAAGGCGATTCGCGCCAAGATGGCAAGTTTGTGGGCGCTGTCGGTACCGTTCACGTCCAGCGTCGGATCACTCTCGGCGTAGCCCAGTTCCTGAGCTTCCTTCAGCGCTGCGGCATAATCTTTGCCGTCTTCAGTCATGCGCGTCAGAATGTAATTGCAGGTGCCATTCAGGATCGCGTAGATTCCTTCGATCCGATTGGCGACCAATCCGTCCCGCAAAGCTGCCACGATAGGAATTCCACCGGCAACGGCGGCTTCGAAGGCGATGCCAACGCCGCGTTTGGCGGCCAGAGCGAAAAGCTCGTCGCCATGTTCAGCGAGCAGTGCCTTATTGGCGGTGACCACATGCTTGCCGGCGTTCAGACAGGCGATGCACAGGTCCTTTGCCGTGGTGGTGCCACCGACCAGATGAATAACGGTGCGGATTTCAGGATCGTTGAGCAGCACCGACACCTGATCGGTGACGATCGCCGATCCAGGATTTTGCGCGCGTGTTCGTCCAGGCGTGCGCGTAACGATGGTCTTGAGGTACAGGTCCAATCCGCAGCGATCGCGAAAAACCTGAGCATCGCGATGAATAATATCGACCACTCCACCGCCAACGGTTCCCCAACCGATTAAACCGAGCGCACAACGTTGCATAAATTCCTCACTTCCCGTTCCCGGTTCTGCCGGGGTGGTGGGCGGCATGGTGGCGTGATGGAGGGGGAGGCAAGACGGCGAGCGGCGATCATCGGCGGGTTAGTAGCAGACCAGCGAGAGCCGCGTAAAATAAGCTATATACCTTCACCCAAGCGTTCGGCCAGAAAACGGCTCAGTCCGACTTTAAGAATTTTAGCCTGCGTTTTTTGCACATCGTAAGCAATGCGATGGAAGGTCAGGCGATCGTCATCAAGAATAGCAAAGCTCGCTCGCGAATCGCGATCGCGTGGCTGTCCAACACTGCCAACGCAGACGTAGGCTTTGTGTCCTTTAGGAATGCGAAACGTGCGATGACCATCATGCGGAATCATGATTCCGAGTTTGGTCGCCACGAATGGCGTGTGGTTGTGTCCAGCGAAACAAATGTCAAAGCCAGAAAAATCACGGCCAAGCGTTTCAATCATTTGTTGTGCTTCGACCGGATTTTCAGGTTCGTCGACGTAGTCATGAACGGGATCGTAGATGGAACCGTGCACCAACAGCAAGTTGCCCTTCAAGATGAACGGTTGGCGTTCTTTGAACCAGCCAAGCGCACGCGTGCCGTTCGTAAGCGATGATAATTCTTCACGCGTCCAATCAATGGCCTTCGCGGCGAGCGGATTAAAGCGGTGTTTTCCGGTGACCAGTGCCTCTTCATGATTACCCATTAACGAAGCGTTGAAGTTTTTCTGAGCAATAGCGCTGACGGCGAGTGGATCAGGACCATAACCGATGACATCGCCCAAGCAGAAAAACTGTTTCACGCCGATTTTTAAGCAGTGATCCATCACCGCTTCGACGGCTTCAAGATTGGAGTGCAGATCAGAGACGATGGCGATCATGTGCGGTAACCATCGGGCCATGAATCGGTGCATTCGCAGTACAGTCGCGCCATCATCGCGACGTTGAGCCCGACGACGGTATCCCAGGCACCTTGAAGGTCGGCGACGAAACGATCGC
>JANMYZ010000305.1:0-3984 GCA_031382605.1 Planctomycetota bacterium
CGCTGAGAATCGCAAGGTCGATGCCCGTCACCACTGGACCAGCGAGCAGGCCTTTACCACCACGTTGCGCCGCAAGATCTGCTGCGTCCATGTCGCGGTAAGCGATCTCGGCAATCGGCTCAGCTTCGGTTGAGCCGTAGACGGCCACCACGTGCGCTTGCGGCGCAAGATGCTGCAAGCGTTCGAGCAACTGTGGGAATACGGGCGCGCCACCCGTGAAAATATTTTGTAGTGAAGCGATGCTGCCCGCGCCGCTGTCGCAGCCATCAGCCAGTCGCTCAAAAAATGCTGGTGACGCCACCGCGCTGCGCGGGCGATGCCGAGCGATCTGCGCTAACACTGGCGCGGGATCGATTGATCCTGGGTGACGCACATCCGCATTGGGAATCAGCACCGCTTGACCAGATGCCAAATTAGCAAGCGCGAAAATCGGCAGCGTCGACAAATCCATCGCGCCCAGCTGATGATCGAGACTACGTGAAACGGCTGCGTGTTGTGCACGCAAAAATCCGTGGGTGCGAACCGCTCCCTTCGGTTCGCCAGTGGAACCAGAGGTGAACGTCACCAACGCGGGATGATCGTCGGACAAGGTCTCGCTTCGTTCGTCAGGCGGATGTTGGTTGATCGCGCTCCAACGACGGCAAAACCAGGGGAATCCGGTGGACCACGCGTGCGGTATGCGGCGTAGTTCCGCCACCGACAAGCGCAGCAGCTGGGCCATCGCCGTGCCAACGAATCCCTTTGGCGGCATCCGCGAAACGCTGCGCGCAAGGTGCGCGCGACCGGCGGATGGATCGACCACCAACGCCACCAGGCCCGCTCGCCACAAACCGGCCAGCAAGACGTAGAGCTCGATGCCCATCGGCACGAACACCAACACCGCGTCTCCAGGCACCAAGCCAGCGTGACGAAACATGGCTGCCGCACGGGCAGAGCCGTCGCTTAATTCGGCAAAGGTCAGCGTGCGCTCGCCAGCAATAATCGCTGGCGCTTGTGGTCGTGCCCGCGCCTGGGCCAATACCAATTCGACCAGATTCATAACAAGCGCCGCGCGAATAACGTGTAGCGACGGATCTCGCGCGCATCGTCGCCAAGATTACGCGACGCATTTCCGGCATGCATCAGCGCATGAATGGCGCGGCGAAATCCTGCGGCAAACGCCGCATGCTGGCAGCGCTCCAGCAATACTTTCCCCAGGCCCGCCAACTCGCGACCAGGCAACACCGCCAGCGTTTTGACCACCACCGTATCGATCGGCACGCCGCGTTTGGTCTGTTCTAAATCTGGTAGGGCGAAGACAAAACCGATCGGCTTGCCCGCACGTTCGGCGATAAACGACAACCCTGAGCGCAACAGCGGTTGGACCTGACGATACATGGCGAGGAATTCCGCCTGCGCCAGCGGAGTGTAAAGCACGTTGTCGCGGAATGCGATTTCAGACACCGCGTAGATGTGCGTGAGATCGGCCTCAAACGCGGCAAGGTCGATCTCGCGAATGGTGACGCCTGCTCGTGTCAGCCGCTGAATGGCGGCATCCAAGCGCACGTCATGCGCGTCAAGCTGCGCGACCACTGCCGACCAGTATTGTTCATAAGCATTGAACCCGGACTGGTGCCACCAGGTCGGCCAAACGTCGGGTTGATCTGGCTCAAAAGCAAATCGTGGTTCATCACCACGCCAAGTCAGAAAGCGATACGAGCGCCACGTATTGCCATCCATTGGTCCGACAGCGAGCGTACATCCAGCGTCTTTCAGCTTGCGACACGCCGCGTCCAACAACGCCCTGGCGTGGGAAACATCCGCCGTCGGCGCTGCGCGAAAATGTCCGATGACGCCTAACTTTTCACCGTTCACCAATGGCACCGTGCGCCACCACAGGCTGGCATGCAATTGGCCTGGGATGACCATCTGCGCATCGACGCCTTGCGCGGTCAACATCGGCGGCGCTGGCGAGCCTAAATCAGCGTGAGCGGTGAACTCCGACGGCAAATAAATATTTACGCTCATCGTTGCTCCACCAACAAGCGTAGCGGTGTGGTCATGCGCAGGGTTAATCCCGGCAATGGTTTTGGCTGAGCGCGATCAGCCGGACGCAGACGAATTCGCCGCATCAGCAGTGCAAGAATGAGCGGTCCTTCGACCATCGCCAGATGACCACCAACACAGCCGTGCGGTCCAGCACCAAAAGGAATGTAGGTAAACGGAGCGGGTCGTTTTACGAAACGATCAGGATCAAAACGTTCAGGATCGGACCACAATTCTGGATGACGATGAACCAGCCACGGCGCGATCACCACGGTGCTGTCAGCAGGAATGCGATAGCCACCGATTTCGTCCTCAGCCACCGCTTGACGATCGAGCAACCAAATCGGCGGATACAAACGCATTGCCTCTTCGAATACATGCGTGGCGTGGACCAACTGCGGCAGATCTGCTGGCGTTGGTTGACGCTCACCAAGAACAGCCACCGCTTCGTCGTACAATCGTTGCTGATGTTCGGGATGGGTAGCGAGCAACCACAGCGCCCACGCCAATGCGTTGGCCGTGGTTTCATGCCCGGCAAGTAACAGCGTCAACAATTCGTCATCGGCATTCAGCTCTGACAACCGCGCCATGATGCCGGCGATGTGATCACCCGGTGCTGCACTGCGCAGACGGGCTAGAATCGCGCGCAGCTCTTTGGTGCCAGCAATAAAACTCCGCTTGCTGCTGGTCGGCAAAACATGGGGCAAATCGAGAGGACTCTGCACCCGCCGCCAGTGATGTTCTAAGACCGCACTCAGCGCACGTTCCATGCGCGCTGCATCGCTGCCAATGGGGACGCCGAACAGCACCTCGGTCATGATGGCGAGGGTTAGCTCCATCAACTCTGGATTTATTACGACTGGGATGTCAGCCGAGCACCAACGCGTTATCATTTGGTCGCTCAAACGCGCGACCATTGGAGTTATCTGACCGCTGCGCTCTGGCGTCATCAACGGCGCGATCGCCTTGCGCCGGCCCTCCCATGCTTTGCCGTCAGTCGTCAACAAACTGTGACCGACGATGTCGATCAATCGGGCATTGGTGGCAGTCGTTCGGACGAAATTACGAGAGGCAGTTTTAAGTACGTGTTTGACGCCAGCGGGCGAAGAAACCACGTGAATAACCAGATGTCCCATGCGCAGTCGCAGCACATCACCATAGCGAGCACGGGCAGACAGCAGGAAGCCCAACGTATCACGACGCACCCACCACAAACTGCCAGTCAGCGGCAAACCACGGGGACCAGGTGCACGTAGCGTAGGAGTCGAAGCCATGCCCGATCCTGCAGTAGTCCACATGGCGTTGCTAGGGGTGATCTTGATGGTGGATCAAAATTCCACTGTCCGGCTGAGCCAGAACGAAGGGTTCATCGGTTCTGATTCTCTGGAGCCCTGTGTTCAATGGATCGCAGCGTTTCGACTGAATGAACGACATTTCATTTTGCCAACATATATTCCCTTGCCGCCAGTCTCATTCCGCCAATCTCTGAAACCCAGGAGCACTCATGTTCACCAAAGCTGCATTCATCAAAAGCCTCACCCTTGAAGCGAAGATCATTAAGCATTTGGTCACTCAGATTCCTCAGGGCCAGCTTGATTGGCGGGCGACTCCGCCGCAGCGTTCTACTCTCGAACTGCTGCGTTACTTGAGTTACAGTTTATTTGCTTCGGCGGAATATGCTGTGATTCAGGTTTGGGATCGCTGGGAAGGTCATGCGGCTGGGGCCAAAGATTTGCCGCCAGCGGGATTTGCGAAAGCGATGGATAAGCAAATAAAAGCTCTCACTGCGTTATTGGCTGATCATGACGACGCTGCGCTTCAGCGCACCATGACGAAGCACTGGACGGGAACGCCAATCACTCTTGGCGAAGGTCTGATGGAAATGGTTCTGAAGCCGGCGGTGGCCTACCGCATGCAATTATTTCTTCAGGCCAAGGCCAGCGGTGCCGCGCAATTGTC
>JANMYZ010000308.1:0-4810 GCA_031382605.1 Planctomycetota bacterium
CCGCCGAAAGTTTTTGCGGAAAAGCTGGTGAAGTTCAGGTGCTACTCGGCTGGCATCAAGAACGCATTCGCCTACGCGTCATCGATCACGGTTGCGGCATGGACCAAGCGACCATGGCCCGTATTTTCGATCCTTATTTTACCACCAAAGACCACGGTCATGGTCTTGGTTTGGCTGCGGTAAAAGGAATTATTGCCGGAGTTAGCGGATCGATCACCTGCGAATCCATAGTTGGAAATGGAACAACGTTCACCGTCCTGCTGACGCCCTGCGTTTCAGCAGTGGTACGAAAGGATGAGAAATTACGCCGAAATTCTACCGATACCGTTCAATTTGCCTTAGTCACCGATGACGACGAACTGGTACGCGAGATCACCGTCGAAATGCTCACTGGCTTGGGCTACACGTGTCTCCAGGCCAATGGTGGCCAAGAATGCCTGCGTCTTTTACATGACGATCGGCAGCGCATCTGTTTGCTGGTGCTTGATTGCCGCATGCCAGACATTGATGGCGTCACCGTCCTCAGTCGCATTCGTGATCTCGGTGACCGCCTGCCAGTGGTGCTGATCAGCGGCATGATCAATGTCGAGTCGATGAGCCCACTCCTGCGCGATCGAAAGACCAAATTCCTCGCCAAGCCATTTAGCCAAAACCAACTGGCGGCCACCATCGACACTGTTTTTGGCTCTGAACGTCTCTCGAAACGCGATCATGATTCCAGTCGTACCGCCATCATGGTCGCCGACGTCATCCGTCAGCGGAATGAAGAAAATAATCGCCGGGAATCCGGCTCATCACGACATCGCCGTCACCTCGAATCGTAAAAAAAATCATTTCTACTGATGTCCGCCCTGTCCACGAATGAACTCTGACATGGGAAGATGGCCACAATTCACCGCTACCTTGAGCGGCGTCCAACCGTTGCTGGCGACAGCGTTGATATCCACGCCGACGCCAAGCAAGTACTCCACCACTTCGCGTTTTCCACGATTCGCGGCCAAATGGAGCGGCGTCCAAGACTCATTATTGCGCGCGTTCACCATGGCGCCCACGTCGACTAAAACTTTCAGCATATCGATGGTGAAGAGTTCAGCCGCCAGATGCAGCGGCGTATTACCGTCTTGATCTTTTGCCGCGAGATTTCCACCGCGAGCGAAAAGTAATTTCATCGCGGCTCCCTGCGATTGCTTGGTCGCCAAGTGCAGTGGCGTCGAACCATCTTTGGCCTTGGCATTAATGTCGGCGCCGTGATCGAGCAAGAGCACAATCAGTTCGCATTTGCCGTAAAAAGCAGCGGAATGCAGCTTAGTCCATTCCAAGGTGTCTCGCGCATGCACGTCATGAGTATCAACCGTGTGATCGGTAGAAATTGCGGAAAGAACCTGGGAATCCACCGGGAGCGTTTCCGCGTTACGAACGGTTGCTGTCGTTTGCGCACCGATATCGAGCAACAATGCTTTAAGTTGGGCCGATGGACTTGGCTCAACCTGTTCCGCCGGACCACTGACATGGATTTCACGAAGAGCTAGTTCTTTCGCCACCATGCGCTGACAGGCATGGAGTTCATCCTCTTGATAACACTTCGATAATTCCGCGACATCCAACTGCGCTTTCAGTTGTTGACAGGTGTCGATCAATTCATCGATGCGCTCATTAAAATCACGAAAGCGTGCTTTTTCGAATTGATCCAAAAGGTCGATGACCATGCGACACGTAATCAAATCGGGACGCGCATTTTTTCCGAGTCGAGCTAGCCGGCTTTCAATGGCCTGACTGGCTGCCATATAATGCGGACGCTCAAACTCTGTTTCATCAGCACGGAAACGATCAAAGAAACTGCGCCACGAATCCAGCACCATACTTTCGAGCCCAAAATCGTCTTCGCCTATCGTAGGCCGAGGAACCGCCGATGAGTGAGCGGAAAATGGTACCATCGGCGCGGTGGTGCCCTCGACATCGCTAGCGGTTCTCACGGCTTCACGGTGCAAGCGGATCCATCTGGTCGTATGCTGATCGTCTGTCGTCATGGCAATGGGACCCTCCCTGGCCGCTGGCATATCGCGATTGTCGGCGAGCGGAACCGTCTCTAAGGTGGCCTTACCATGATGGAACTCACTCCCTATCTTCTGGTCGGCGCTGGTAGCGCCGTTGGCGGAATCTTGCGCTACGGGCTCAGCCAGGCCATCGACGCACACGAAGAAGTTGGAGCGTTCCCCTGGGGCATTCTGATGGTCAACGTCATTGGCTGTCTCGCCATGGGTGTCGCTTTCGTCCTGCTTGAGCGCACCCCCCTCAAACTCTTAGTTATGAGCGGTATTCTTGGCGGTTTCACCACTTTTTCCGCTTTCAGCCTGATCAGCCTCGACCTGTTCCAGCGAGGTCGTTTCGACCTTGCGATCGGCTACGTCGCAGCATCGGTGATCGGCTGCCTGTTCGCCGTATGGATCGGTGCCCTCATCGCGACCGCCCTGCGTGGAGCACCAGCTGCCTAATAGCCTTGTCAGCTCAATTCCCAGGCGACACCAAGGTCGGCGCGATGGTCGCAGGCATTGGAGCGTCGGCGACCTGCGTTGAGCCCTCAGCTGGTTTGACGGCGATTTTAGCGATCGCGCGATGAATCTCTGGATTCTTCATGAATTTTTCCCAGCAAAGACCCGTGCGTTGGTTTTCAATCATGCAAATGATCGGGCCCTGATCGATGGCCAGATGACCTTCGGCGTACCAGTTACGACCGGGATTAAAGGCATCTTTGAAGCCGAATGCGTCCCACAAACCCGCGCCATAGGTCTGATACATGTGGCGCATGGTGGCGAGTGATTCCGCCGGAATGTATGGCATCGCGCTGATCGCTGCGGTTGGCGCGATGGTTCCGTTGTCCAGCCCAGGCGCATGCGCAAGGTAGCCATCAGGGCTGTCGCTCGCGGTCAGGCCCCACACCAACGCACCATAGCCTGGGAATCTCCCAGGGTTTTCGATGCAGTACGAACGATTAATCAAACTGATGTTGCGATTATTTTGAAAGTAGTCGCAGTAGCGGTCTTTTAGTCCACGCGGATCAAGTCCGATAAACGAATAGTGCGTAAAAAACAATGGTCCACCCTGCGTCTGTCCGACCCATTGAGTGTAGCCATAATAGTCAGAGCCATTCACGTAGCTGGAACCCTGACCGACCCAACCGTTATGATAACAGTGCTCGCGAATCGGGTACGTCGGTGAGGACATGGCGAGCAAATAGGTAATCATGGTTTCGTTGAAACCACCTCCGACTTTCAGATTCATCGCCCAGCCGACATTGGGCGACCAATGCCAATATAAACTGTGGCTGTCAGGCGTGCGCAGATACCAACTCCATTCAACCCCCTCCCACAGACTGGTGGCCTTTTGGCGGAGAGAAATTTCCTGCGGATCATTGCGATTGAAATATTGCCGCACGGCGAGCACACCCTGCATCAAGAACGAGGTCTCAACAATGTCACCGCCATCATCGTAGGTCGAAAACGGTATGGTTTTTCCTGTGCGGCCATCAATCCAATGAGCAAAGGCGCCGTGGTAACGAATCGCCTTGGTCTGATAAAACGTCAAAATTCGCAGCACCCGCTCCGCCGCTTCTTCGCGCCTGACGAATCCACGCTCAGCCCCAATCATGATGGCAAAAAGGCCAAAGCCGGTGCCGCCGGTGGCGCACACATTTGGATTTCCATCGCTGCGTTCGCGAATCAAACCCGATTGCGGATGCGCGAAGTCCCAAAAATAGCGGAAGGTCGCCTGTTGCACCGAAGTCATGAACGCTTCGTCATCCTGCGCGCAGCTTTGGGCACTGACCGTTCCCAGGGTATCGGATTCAGACCCATCACGTTGGACTGCCACCACCTTGTACCAGCGCTGCTGGTCGTTGGCGCCAATGAAATCGCTGTACAGAGCATGAGCCACCGGCTTGGCCGTCAGTCGCTGAAATTGACCGTCAGCCTGCTCAGCGCGATAAACGTGGTAACCCGTCACCAACATTGAACGCAGATGATCCCAGGCGAGATCGATACGCATTTCATGACCGACGGCCCGAACCACCGGCTGAGAGAGGCCCGAAGAAGACGCTGCTTTTACGCCATTGAATGAAGTAACTGCGGACAACGTCGCTGAAGCCGCAAAAGACCACACCAGGGCCCCAATAACCATGACCAACCGACTCACCCGACGAAGCCGAATACCTGGAAAATACCAGGCAACGACCGGCGCCGAATGTTCTTGCTGGTGCACGCCTAATTGTACGGGCAATGGGCTCATAACGATGAGCCTTTTCTTGCTGGTTATACGACCATAGCAATCAGGAGGTGAGACACTCAAACGAGCACCGAGGACCAGAAGCATCAGAGCAGAAAAGAGCCGACGATTCGACCATGCTTTTGTCGCCTTTTTCCGCCATTTTTTCGCTTTTTGCCGCTTTTTTTACCCATTTTCCTGGTGCTCTGGTACTCGGCATCCTTCTCTTGCTGTATCTAGGCGCGTCCTTTGGCGACTGACGACGCACAAAGCGAACTCACTTACCAAGCAATGTTTTTTCCGTGTACGGTGTTTTTACATCGGCCGTCGCCGCGCGAACTTTTGCGACCTCGGCGGGGGTCACTGCGTCACCTGTGTTGCCCCAGGATTTACGCACGTGGGTCAACACGTCAGCGATCCACTCATCAGACTCTTGAGCCATAGGCAACATGATTTGTCCCAGATAGGTCTTGCCATTCAACGGCCCGGTGAGTCCCCGCAAAAGAATTTTGGTCATGATCGTTTTATTGCCATTCGACACCGTCGCGCCAGT
>JANMYZ010000346.1:0-1759 GCA_031382605.1 Planctomycetota bacterium
CTCTGTTTATGAGCCCAACGGATTACAGCCTGCTGAAATAGTGGACTCACCGTGGTCCCTGGTGGAAAAGCGCTGGAATTCGCAAAATACTGGATTGAACAAGAGGAACGGAGGAACGGAGGAAGACAAGAATCAGCAGCTTCGGCTGACTTGGTCGTAAAAGTGTCTTCCCGAAGGCGGCGTGAGACGACATCACACCACGTCCGTTATCAACGTGGTGCCCGCTTGGGAAGTTGAGCGGTATTCCCTGGTTGCCAGCCGACATAAGGCAGGAAGCGAACCATTGCGCCGGTGCTGATGTTGGAGCCGATGGGAAGATCAATGAGTCCATCGCCGGAGGCAGCAGCAATGAGGTCGCCGCTGCCGTTCCAAGCGATTGGCGCGACGCCACCGGAGGTCAGTCGTGCGGGTAAAAATAATTGGCGTTGCCCGCGATTTCCCGTTGGTGCGGTGAGCGGCAGTTCAAGCCACGTTGGCGCGGGTGCGCCAAGTAAACGGCAGAGCAACGGTAGTAAAATAAGATGTGCGGTGGCGACGACACTGACGGGATTTCCAGGCAATCCGACCAAGAAATGGTGACCACGTTTCATCACCAGCACGGGCTTGCCTGGTTGGATGGCTAGGTGATGAAATATCGTGGTGAAACCAAGCTCAGCGGCGACGGCGGGAATGAGATCTTTGGCGCCTGCGCTGACGCCACCGGTGGTGACGATGACCTCCGCATTTTTTGTGGCGGCTTCTAACGTGGCGCGCACCGCGTCGGCGTGATCACTGGCGTGTGCGCGCACCGCAGTCAGACCAAGGGATGCGGCAAAGCCAGAGAGAAATGGTCCGTTGGAATCAATGATGCCTGCTGGTCCGCTGCCGCCGACTTCATCACCGGTGGTCACCAAAGCGAGACGTGGCGCGCGCGCAACGGTGATGGTGGCGGCACCGGCCATAGCGGCGACGGACAAGGCCATCGGCGATAATCGCGTTCCGGCTTTTACTAACACCGCGCCAGCGCGACCGTCCTCGCCGCGCCACGCGATGTTACGGCTAGGCATTCGCGCTGTGGGATCGGTGACGACGACGATGTGTTCGCCTCGGTCACTCAATTCGTGTGGCACCACCGTGGTTCCGCCGGGAACCGGAGCACCGGTCATAATGCGTACGGCTTCGCCCGGCTGAAGCGTGTCGGAAAAGATTGAGCCGGCGTAAACCACGCCACGCACGGTGTACGCCGTGGTTTCCGGTTTCAGGCACAGCGCATAACCATCCATCGTCGCCCGGTCGAAAGGTGGCTGATCATTGGCCAAGCGAATATCGTGGGCCAACACTCGCCCGGCGGCATCGCCCAACGCGAGCGGTTCGGACATTGGCGTCAGGTCGAGGGCCGTCAGCAAGGCAAGGGCATCGGCGTAGGTCAGCATGGCGCGCAGCATCACGACCGTGAATCGCTGGCCAACCACCGAGGCGGGAGTGCCTGCCCAGCGATCAGGAGTTGGGATTTTCCGGGTGACTATTTCTGACTCTACGTCGTTTCGTGTGGGCTCTTCCTCATTGTTCAAAACGGTAAAAGAAAAATCGAACAGGAGGCGCGGAGGCGCGGAGACGCGGAGGTGAGAGGAGTAAAATGACCACTCAAACATCTTCCCCTCCTCCCGTCTCCGCGTCTCCGCGCCTCCTGTTCGATTTTTCTTCTACCGTTTTGAACAATGAGGAAGAGCCCACACGAAACGACGTAGAGTCAGAAATAGTCACCCGGAAAATCCCAACT
>JANMYZ010000374.1:0-21787 GCA_031382605.1 Planctomycetota bacterium
TTTTGTGGGGGGGGGGGTGTGTTGGGCCCCCAACAAAAAAAATCCCCCGGGGGGGGGCTTTTACCCATCCCCCCTCCCCCCCCCACCGCGTTGCGGATTCACAACCATGAATCGCGTCGAATTATTGGATCTTCGCGATAACCTTGAGCATGCTGGCAGCGCGCTTTTGGATCGAATCGACCGAAGCGGTCAATAAACGCAGGGTGGCCTTGGCCACGCCTGGGAGCTTAGGACGGCCAGGTCCCTTACCACTTTTCGCAGCCTTTGGTGCCTTTGGTTCCTTAGCTGGGGCGCCAGCTTTGGCTTTGTTGCCTGCGCCAGGAGGACGGCCACGGGGCTTAGCGCCAGCGGCTTTTGCACTGGCTTTAGCTTTTGGAGCTTTGCCGCCACGGGTGCCAGCTGAGGCGAGAACGGCATCTTCGCTGATACCCAAAAACTTGGCGTATTTGCCAAGACTACGGCTGTTTGGAACCGCTTTGCCAGCCAAAACCGAACGCAGGGATGGCGCACTCACATCGAGGGCAGCAGCAGCAGCAGCGGCGTTGAGGTTGGCGGACTTGATCTTGGCGGCGACGAGGGAAGACAGTGATGCCATGGAAGGCTCCTTGGTGTTTTTGTTTTTCCTGACCGGATGGTGAGGGAAAACGGGATGAAATTAAACGGCAAGAAAAGGGATGTTCTGAAGTTTTAAATCGCTCGCGAGAGTCACGCGCGAGAGTCACGCGCGAGAGTCACGCGGGTTTATTTTAAGACGAAAAGGAACTCCCAAAAGGAATGAACGCGAATCACGTATTGGTACGTGATCGCGGGATACTGATAAACCATGTAAAGTATTCAAGAACTTTCTGATCATACTTTGGGCAACTATTATGCGGTAGGTGGGCCAAGCGGAGTTGATCTTTTGATGGCCACCGCGTTTCGAGAGGATTCGCTACCATATTTATAGCTGTGTGGTCGTAGAAAAGATTTTCGTATGTGCTTAGCTAAGATCTTTTTCATGGAGAGACCTCATCAATATATGGTTGCGTCAGGTCGATAGTTTACCACCTTCGCCGCCCATGAACGATACATGGACTCGCCGGAAGCTTATTCTTTCTGGTTCTGCCGGGTTAATATTAGCCGCCGGTTGTGGCCGTCAGCCGCAGCAGCTTGGCCGAGCTTCGGCTGCTCCGGTGAATCCGCGTGCCGGTGGACTTTGGTATGAAGTAGTCGATGGCGACACGCTTTCATCCATTGCTCGTCGTTCAGGGGCGAGTGTTCAAACGCTCATGGATTCCAATCGACTGACCTCAAATCTTCTTATTCCGCAGACCAAGCTGTGGATTCCTGGAGCGATCTATGTCGGTCCCGATCCACTGGCTCAAGTGAGCGAGCCGGACAACGATGTGGTGCCACCGCCTGTGGCAGAGCCAGATGACATTCGCGAACCGGATCTGCCCGAATTGCCGGGCACTGGCTACGTACTGGTAAAGCGTTCCCGTTGGACGAATAAACCCCCAGCCGGTAATAGTCGACCGATAGGAAAAGTTACCCGCATTACGATTCATCACACCGATGAACACGGTGGCCTTGTTGGTTTGCCCGATGTTGAGGTGGTCAAACGGATCGAGAACTATCATCGCAATGGCAAGAAGTGGTGCGCCATCGGTTACCATTATTTGGTTGGTAAAGATGGCCGGGTGTATGAAGGCCGTCCGAGTGGCCTGCAAGGGGCGCACGTTTTATCCGAAAATGAAAACAACATTGGCATTTCAACCATTGGCAATTGGCACAAATCCCTGCCGTCGACGCGTCAACTCACGGCGTTGAAGGCCTTCATTGAAGACACTCGTGATCGTTATCACGTCAGCGCGAAACGAATGTATGGCCACCGCGATTTGAACCGCAGCATCTGTCCTGGCGACGCATTATACGCTTGGCTACGAAAAACTTATCGGGCCTGATGCGTGGTTTCTGGCGGTGAGGGCGGCGCTGAGACTTCCGCTCCTTTCGGCGCGACATAAAGCGCCGGGCGCGCTGGTCGTCGCATAACCCAAATGGTTAATGCCGTGCCAATCACCAGCATCGGCATGGTATAGAGCTGTCCTTTGCTCATCCAGCCCCAGAACACCGGCTGACCAACATCTGGTTCGCGGAAGAATTCGCCGCCAAAACGTCCGAGTCCATACAGGATGAGAAATAATGCGGTGGTCAGTCCAGGGCGCCGATGCTTGGCATGAATCGGCAACAAGATCAGAAAGATGAGAAAGCCTTCGAGAAATGCCGCGTAAAGTTGGCTTGGATGACGTGGTAAAATATGGCTAAGATACCACGCGTGTAGTTCGCTCGGCGGCATTTCCAGGGGGGCTTTTTCTCCAGAATTGGGAAAAATGACTGCCCACGGAACGGTCGTCGTGCGTCCCCATAATTCGCCGTTGATAAAATTGGCGATTCGTCCCAGGCCCACGCCCAGGGTTCCAGTAGCAGCCACGATGTCGCTGAGCACCAGAAATGAGCGCTTATATTTACGACAAAATAAGCCCATGCCGACGACCATGCCAATCATGCCGCCGTGACTGGCCATGCCGCCATCCATGACCTTGAAGAGATAGAGCGGATTCGCCATGAGTTCGGAAAAACCATAGAGCAAACAGTAACCTAATCGTCCGCCGACGATCATACCTAAGCCGGAATACAGCACGAAATCTTGCAGCTCTGCGCGGTTTAATGGCACGCGACCCTGCGCAACCCAGCGACAAGCAATGCGATAGCCAATCAGCAGGCCAGCAAGGTACGCCAAGCCATACCAGCGAATGCCGAGACCATGGAATGACCCGATGCTGAAGGGGCCAATCAGAAACTCGCTGAGATTATGAACCCAATAGTCAGGCATGCGTCATGATCCTGGGAAACGTGATTTTCATCACGGCAATTGATGATCGCTGGAGCCACGCTCAACGTCGGTGATTCTGACTTACGCTTGAGGCGAGCCGTGTCCCTGAAATAAGTTTTCATGTTCCGGTTCTTGGGCGTTTTCAATCAAGAAAGGCACGATGCGTTCGAGCGCCGCTTTAGCGCCGCGTTCAAGTGGTTGCTCGATGAAACGATGACCGACGCCAGTTAGCACGGCCAGCGTACTGATCTCGTCGGCTTCGATGGCGCGGGCGTGTAATTTCTGCGCCAACTTGGCTGGCACATCGGTGTCGCTGTCGCCATGCAGCAATAACAGCGGCGGCAAACTAGTGGCGAGAAATTCCATCGGACTCAGCACGTGCCGATGACCACCGGCGAATTGTTCGAGAGCTTTGGCGACGACCATCGGGCAGCCCTCCCAATGTTCGAGGGTCGGAGTGACGCCGCAGGCAATGACGCCGCGAACCCGGATGCGATTATCCGTCGCCAGTTGGGATGCTGCGGTCAACGCGGTCAGACTGCCTGAGCCGCTTCCTAAAAGAATAACCGTGCTCTCGCTCCCGCCAGCGATGGCGCATTCGTCGAGCGCCTTACTGATGGCGACTTTTACATCGTCGAGCAGGTCCTGACCGTTGCGGGCTCCGTCCCCAAACAGGCGATGGCCGATGGTCGCGGAAGCGAAACCCAGCTCCGCCAAATGCAGCGCCAGCGGCCGCAAATCTTGCGGACGTCCTTGCGACCACCAACCGCCGTGAAACAGCGCCACCAATCCACGGGCGACCAAGCGATCTGGCACCACCACGTCAATCTGCTGACGTGGATGTGAACCGTAGGGTTGAGCAAGGACGGCGTGCAAAGCGGGCATGGGAGATCCAAGAGATGATGCAAAAAACGGCGGGCGGGCGGGATGGTCGATATTCGATGGAGCGGTGCAACTGGAGGAACCGAAACGCCACGACCTTGTCAGCGCCTATTTTTCACCATGTTTTACCTCGCTCACGCTCACGCTTGGCAAAGTCGGCACCACGTTGTGCCACGACCACCGATGACGGCGCCAGACAGGGTTGTGCCGCAGACGTGGCAGGGTTGTCCGGTGCGGTCGTAGACCTGAAAGTTGTGTTGAAAATAACCGCCGTCACCACCTGCTTGGCGAAAATCGCTGATGGTGGAACCGCCGGCAACGATGGCTTCTTGAAGGACGTTGCGGATATGCTGGATCAGGGTTGCGGCGGCATTTTTAGTCAGGCGACCTGCTGCGCGCGTTGGACGAATGCCTGCGCGAAAGAGCGCTTCTTGGGCATAAATATTACCGACGCCGACGACGATCTGCTGATCCATGATGACGGGTTTGATTGCTTGTCGGCGACCACGACAGCAAGCTCTGAGATATTCGACGGTAAAAGTCGCGGCATCGAGCGGTTCCGGCCCTAATTCGGCTAATCGTGGATGAGTCGATTCGCTCCCAGGCTCAATCAGATCAAGCAGGCCGAAGCGTCGCGGGTCACGAAAAGCCAGCCGCCGTCCATCACGCAGGTGAAGATAACAATGATCGTGCAAACGTTCTTCGCCGGTCGGCGCTAAACGCCACGTACCAGTCATGCCCAAATGGCTCAGTAAAATGCCGCCAGAGGTATCGAACAGAAGATATTTGGCCCGCCTGCGGACGCCCAATATTTTTGCGAGTCGCAGGCGTGGGATGATCTGCGGTGGGATTGGTGCTCGCAGATCAGCGCGAAGTAACTGAACGTGGTCGATGACCGCGTCGGTTCCGAGTAATCGTTCAAGGCCAGCGCGTACGGTTTCGACCTCTGGCAGTTCAGGCATGCATACACCCGTGCGTGGCGGGCCGGTGTTCGTCAAGGGGCAGAATGAATGGGCAGTTGGGCACTGGTCGATCGCTGGACCGTCTTTACCGTCCGCGCCCATGCCGCTTTACCTTGAAGGACTTTCAGGTGCTGTTACGGGCCGTCGATTGACGGTCACCCGTGAAAAGCCGTTTGTCATTCGCACCAAGACGACCAACCATGTCGGCGAGGTCAAAATCGGCTTTGCTGACGGCAGTTATCAACTCGACAACGGCTCGCGCATGCGTTGCCGCATTAATGGTGCGGAGCAAAAAAAAGCGACCTTGGTGAACGGTGACGAGGTTGAAATTGGTAAGGATCGTTTTGCCGTGGTGATCCAACCGGATGTGCGAACGACAGCATCCGATTCGACCGATGAACACGACGATCATGCCACCGATGCCTTGTCTCCGGTGACGCCAACGGTTCCCGTGGCCAACGAAGTTGCTCAATCGGCTGAAGCTTCAGCGCTGTGCGCCGTGTGCGATGCGCGGATTGTCATGACCGCTCACAAGAGCTCTTGGAGTGACGGTGATCGCTCCATCTGCGCGCGTTGTTTGGCCAAGGGTGTTCAGCCGGATCATTTGCCGCGTCCATTTGTGACGCCACTCTCAGATCCGACTCCGGTAAATGGATCCGTAATGCTCGCTGATTTGCAGGAATCAGCTCCGCAGCGAAGCGATCCACGGGTGACGTCATCGACTCAGTTGGTGCATGGTGTTCCAGCGCTGAGCGGTGATTCGACGGCTGAGTTGTCGATTTCGGCGGTGGTAACAGAAGCGGCCTCCAGTGAATCCGATCGGCAACGCCAATCGCGCCGCATCAGCGCATCTCGCCTAAGCGTGGTGGAACCTGCCCAAAAGCAGGGGTTATTGAGTATGGTGAGCAAAGCTTTCGGTCGTCGCGACGAGCGTTATCAGCGTTTGACTGAACTGGAAACGGCTCGTGCAGAATTGCTGGCAGAAGCCGGTCGCCATGCCTTGGGCGCTGGCGGCAGTCTGGGATTGCCAGAAAAAGCGGTCTCTACCTTGCTCGCTGGTGGCACGGTGACGGTGAGTGCGAGTGATCTTTCTCCGGCTGATCTGGAACGCTGGCGCGCTCAACGTCAGCGAATGGTATTGTTGGATGCAGAAATTGCGGCCCTGCGGCGTGGCCTTGGCCTGGGCTCTGATCCCCAATTACACGCCCAATCTTCGCCGACGGCTCGTCCAGATCAAAAAGCGATGCAGAATCGCGCTTTTGCCACGTTGGATGGGCTTGCGACCGATGAGCTTCCTCGTGACGGAGCCACGTTGCCCGATGATCAGCGGGACGCGGAGCCGCAAAAGACGACAGCCTCGGGCCGCCTGCGCCCGGTACCCCGTCGTCGTCGTTAGACGTGATGATGACGACCCGTGTTTCGGTCATCTGTGGCATGCTGCTGAACTAAGATGAAAGAATGCTAGAACGAATCACGTCCTGACCTAAGAACCTCTCCGCCCAGATGCACCGCATCTTGGCTTTAAATGTGACGAATAAGGAATCCTCATGGCTGACCAAACTCCGCCTCAATCACAAAAACCGCGCGGACTTCTGTTGATCATGATGTCACTGATGGCAGTGATGATCATCACGCTGATGTTGTGGAAGAACATGGTCAGCACACCACCGATGAAGTGGAGCGCCTTCTTAGAAGCCATTAGCAAGGGCGAAGTCGCGAATATTGTCGTCGGACCGGAATACGCGAAAGTAACCGCGACGAAGAAGGCGGGGGGCAAAGAATATCATGTCAATTATTTGAATGGTCGTTTGGGCGAAGCCGGACAGAAGGAATTGAATGAGCGAATCGATACCTACAACCGCGATGTGAAGGGCGCCAGCGACCTTGCGATTGAAAAAGAAGGCGTCGAACCACCCAGCGCCCTTAGTCAGATTTTGCCAAATTTATTGGTCATCGGCCTGCTTTTAGGCTTGTTCTATTTCTTTGTCCTGCGTCGCATGGGTCAAGGCGGCGGCGTGTTGTCGTTTGGCAAAAGCCGGGCGCAGCTGATCACCAAAGGAAAAACCGGAAAGACTTTCAAGGACGTTGCCGGTATCGACGAAGCGAAGGAAGAAGTTGAGGAACTCGTCTCATTTCTTAAGAATCCCAAGAAATTTCAAAAGCTGGGTGGTCGTATTCCACGTGGCGTGTTGCTGGTTGGCCCTCCTGGCACCGGCAAAACCTTGCTGGCCAAAGCCATCGCGGGCGAAGCCGATGTGCCGTTTTATTCGATCAGCGGTTCTGACTTCGTAGAGATGTTTGTTGGCGTCGGTGCTAGTCGCGTGCGTGATCTTTTCAGTCAGGCGAAAGAAAATTCGCCGTGCATCATCTTCATCGATGAAATCGACGCCGTCGGCCGCAAACGCAGCAATGGCATGAATTCGGGTGGCCATGACGAACGCAAACAGACCCTTAATGCCATTTTAGTCGAGATGGACGGCTTCAGCTCAACGGACAAAGTCATCATCATTGCGGCAACCAATCGCGTCGACGTGCTCGATCCTGCGCTCTTGCGCCCAGGGCGCTTCGATCGCCACATTTCCGTGAGCCTGCCTGACATCGCTGGACGCGAGCAGATTCTGCAAGTCCACGCCGGGAAGGTCAAAATCGGCAGCGACAGTAATCTGTCGATCATTGCTCGTGGCACCCCAGGCTTCAGCGGCGCTGATCTGGAATCGTTGATCAATGAATCTGCGCTCAATGCGGCGCGTTATGATCAAGAGACGATTCAACAGAAAGATCTGGAATACGCCCGCGATCGCGTGGCTTTTGGCCGCGAAAAGAAAACCGGCTCACGGGCGATGCCGGAAAAAGAGCGCAAGATCACCGCCTATCACGAGGCCGGTCACGCTCTGCTGCAAATGATCGTGGAAGAAAAAGATGATCTGCACAAGGTCACCATTATTCCCCGTGGGCGTTCGTTGGGTTCGACCATGTACCTTCCATCAGAAGATCGGCATACCCACGGTCGGCGTAAATTGCTGTGTGATATTTCGATTCTCTTCGGCGGACGTATCGCTGAAGAAATGTTCTGCGGCGACATCACTACCGGCGCATCGAATGACATCGAACGGGCAACTCAGTTGGCTCGCGGTATGGTCTACGAATGGGGCATGTCAGAGAAAATGGGGCCGCTGAAATACACCGAAGATCGCGAAAGCATTCTTGGTTCAGATTCGGCGGTTTCGGTCGGCAATCAAACGCGCCGTGAATTGGACGAAGAAGTCCGTGGCATCATCGACGCCCAATACCAACTCGCGAAAGGCCTTATCGTTGCGAACCGCGACAAGGTCGAACGTATTGCGCAAGCGCTGCTGGAACACGAAACGCTCGATCTTCTTCAGGTAAAAACCTTGATGGATGGCGGTGATCTGCCGCCTCGTCGTCCAACCGTGATGGTGACCAAAAGCGACATCGAGACTAAAGATCAGCAGCCCGAAGCCGAACGTTCACCGCCCAGCGTGGCGTTAGAACCGAAGCTCGCCTAAACCGAGCGCGCGTACTGAGCAAGAGATTGCACGAGAGCAGAAAGCGCAAGAAAGCGCAAGAAAGCGCAAGAAGCCTGGGTCGAGACGAACATACTTTTAGTTCGGCTCGGCCCAGGCTGATTGTTTTAAGAAGCGCTCGTCCCGGCGGCCAGTTTCTTCAATCCGGCGAGGTCTCTCTTGCCGGTGCCGAGTTTGGGGATGCCGTCAACCAAGCGGACATCGCGTGAGCGTGGGCGCCACAATGCTGGCAGCTCAGCGAGGTCGGCGAGGAGTTTTTCCCAGTCGCCGGTGAAGCCGGTGTGCAAGATGATCAAGCGTTCGCCTCGGGCTTCGTCGGTGATCGCGGCGACGGCAACTTCGATAGTCGCATCTGGTCCGACGATGGTGAGCACGGCCTGAAATACAGCGGCTTCGACGTGATCGAGAGGCACCATTTCGCCGCCAATTTTTGCGAAACGGGCCAGACGACCAGTGATATGCACGAAGCCGTCTTCGTCGACGCGACCAACGTCGCCGGTGTTGTAGCCGTCGTGGACCAAGGCCTTGTCAGTGAGGTCCGGACGATCGAGGTAACCGCGCATACGCGACGTGCTTTGGACCACCAGCAAGCCTTCGCGTCCAGCGGGTAAAATCTCGTGGGATTCTGGATCGATGGTGAAGACGTTGAGCCCAGGAAGTGGTCGCCCGACGGCGCCATCGCGAGTGCGAATTTCAGTGACGCCATCGCGTTTGATTGGCAAAAGACTGACGGACACGGTGGGTCCGAGTTCGGTGCAGCCATAACCTTCAAGAAGTTCGGCAGCGTATCGTTCGCGGAATTGTTGTTTCAAATCTGGCGGACAGCGTTCTGCGCCGACGACGGCAAAACGCAGGGTTTTGAATGATTCCGGCTCAATACGACGCAGGTAGCCACGAACGAAAGTCGGCGTGCTAATCAGGAAGGTTGCGCCGCTTGCTTGGGCTAAGGCACCAAGCGCTTTGGCGTCAGTCGGGTCTGGATGTGCAGCGCTCGGCATTCCCAAGACCATGCCGAGCCAGAAGCCGGGCACTAAACCGAAGCTATGAAACAGCGGGAGGGGGCTGAGCAAGACGTCGCGTTCACCAGAGACTTCTAAGCCTTGTGCGACGGCTGAAATATTAGCGAGCACTTGGCGATGCGTCAGCTCTACGCCTTTCGGATCGCCGGTAGAACCAGAGCTAAAAATGATCGCCGCAATGTCGTTTGCCTTGGCGCGGTTGAGCAGACGGCTCGGTAATAAAAATGCCGCCAGGGCTGCCATGATGACGGCGAGCGCAGACGTTTTTTCCATCACCACATCAAGCTGGACCAAACGTTGTGACAGACCGGGGTCGCCAATGCGTCGCAGATACGGCGTGGCGCTGATGATCGTGCGAATGCCCGCCATTTCGCACATGCGTTTGAGTTGAACGGGACCAACGGTGTGGTTGAGGTTGACCGCTGTTCGCCCTATCAAAGCGAGGGCAAGATTTGCCATAGCGCCGCCACGACCAGGTGGCAGCAGCAAACCGACGCAACGCTCATCATCGGCTAATCCTAAGCGTCCGGCAAGAATCCTCGCCACGGCAACCAGTTTCCAATAACTCAGAACTCCGCTGATATCGCGGATGGCTGTACGAAAGGGATGCCGACGCATACGCGAAAGAACCTCTCCACCAAGCGTGCGTTGATCGCGATCCGATTGCGCCTGCGCGGATTGATAACTGAGAGCCATGACCCGAGCGCGGGCTTCAGCGGCGGACGTGGTTGATGGCAAAGGTGCTCCGATGTTAAGGGTCACCGCACGCTGAGGGCACGGAAATTTCCACGCTGGTGAGCGACTCGAAATAGTCCCCCACAGTCCGTCAAGATGGGCGGGTACCACCGGCACATTCGCGCGTGAGGCGATGCGCTCTAAGCCTGATCGAAACGTATCCATTTGTCCGCTGCGGGTTAATTTTCCTTCAGGGAAAATCACCACGACTTCACCGGCTTTGGCCGCGTCAATGGCCGCGTCGATCGACGCTAACAATGCTCGGCGAGAATCTTCGGCGGCGACGGGAATGACTCCGGCTGCACGCAGGAAAAGTCCGACAACCGGCATTTGGGTATAACGACGATAGACCAAAAAACGCCCAGGACGCGGCAGGTGTGACGCTAAAATAATGCCGTCACTGTAGCTCAGGTGATTGCACACGACTAAGCAGCCGCCGCTGAGCGGTAGATGATCGGCTCCTTTGACGCGCACGCGGTAAGCGATTTTCACCACCAGCGCCATCAACCAACCAGCGCATTGCTTGCGGTAATGCCAGAGCAAGAAACCGGCGATCAGCAGGGTGAAAAAGCCACAGACTGTGAAGGCTTCGCCGGTCGTCAAATCAAAACCTTTCTTCGTGGTCAAGCCATAAAACGCTCCGGCAGCAACGAAAGTACCCAGGCTGCCCAGGACGCTGACAGCGGCCATCACCAGATTCCGTTGGGTAGGTAAGGCACGTTCTTGCAATAAAATGGTGACCGGAACTTCCCATAAACCTGCGCCAATTCCCGTGACAAAGAGCCAAAATCCTAAATCAAAAGCATGGCGATCGATCATTGGCAATGAGTGATCATAGACGGCGGTCATTCCCGCGAGCGCAAAGGCACAGCCAGCGATCACCGCGCCAGCGAGTGGCAGGCCCGCAGGGAAAGCACGGGCCATCAACAGCGGCGCAAGAATTGAACCGATCGACATGCCAACCACGAGCGTGAGGAAAAGACCGACGATGCCTTCGCCGCTGAGGCCGTAGGTGACGTGAGCAAGTGATGGTAAGCCAGCGAAGGTCGCTCCGCCTAACGCCCAAAAGCCAGCGAGTGCGAGCGCAGCGGGCCACGTTCCTGGGTTGTGATTGAGCGCGCGTATTTGCGTGATCACCATCCACGGCATGGCGAGGGGCGTATGTGGTGCTTGCGCTTTCAGTGCGGGAATGCGATACGCGCCGATGACTCCGCTGATGCAGAGAATGGCACTGATAATCGCCAACGACCACACCGTTGCTGCGGGCGTAAACTCCATCCCGAGCCATTTCATGAGGCTTTCGACCCGGACGGCATCGGTGCTGATCGCTAGACACGTGCCGACCAAGATCGCGATAACCGTAGCTGCGGCGATGATGGAGTTGGCCTTGGCGAGTCGATTTGGTGGCACCAGTTCAGGAATGACCGCGAGTTTGGTTGGAGCGAAAAACGCGCTGGCGACGGCTAAAAGGGTTATGGCAGTGAGCATGATCGTCGGACTCGAAACCGCAAAACCCCAGATGCCCAATGCGGCGATCGGTAGGTCCGCCAAACGGGCCGCGCGGATGATGTGGTGTTTGGGAATACGGTCGCCAAGACTGCCAGCCAAGGGCGCAAGAATGATGAATGGCAGACTGAACAGCATTAAGGCCCAGGAACTATAGGCTGCGCTCTGGTGCTCAGCTTGGTTCGGATCGTTGGGAAAGTGGGCAAAAGCTATCGCCGACAGGGCGACAATCGCCACCTGACGAAAGAGGTTGTCGATGCCGGCACCAACGATGCAGGCGGTCAGATGTCCGCCGAAGCCGGGTGGAGTGGAAGAAATGGAATGATCTGTTGAGTTTGACACGAGCGCGAGAGTCAGCGGACAATCATCCATGGGAAGGCTCCTTTTGCGGATAGAGATAGGTAACAATCGATAACATACAAGTCAACCAGGGATCTTGTGATGACATGTTCCGGCACTCGCACCTGGACCGCCGCGACTTCGTCAGGTAGACATCCCACCGACGGTCGGTTGAGCGGTCGGTTGAGCGAAAGCCAAGCCGGTTCATTTCATGAGGGGAGTTGTCATGCAGATTCACGAAGAGAACCAAGCCACCATCATTACGGTGCTCAATGAAGAGTGCGGAATGCTGATGAAAACCGTAGATTCATTGCTTGAGAAGGGGCGCACGCGCTACGTGTTTGACCTCTCGCAGGTCACCTTTCTCAATTCCGTCAGCATCGCTGCGATCATCGCCACGCGTAATCGCATCACCACCGCTGGCGGCAAAGTGGTGCTATCGAACCTCGCCGATAACATCAAGGCGGTGTTCCGTATCC
Source organism: Planctomycetota bacterium (assembly GCA_031382605.1). GTDB lineage: Bacteria > Planctomycetota > UBA11346 > UBA11346 > UBA11346 > BOG-1363. Next base: position 12,340 of record JANMYZ010000374.1, read on the forward strand.
TCAAGCTGGAACGCGTATTCGATCTGACTTTGGATCTCGAACGGGCGCTCGCATTGGTACGTTGAGGCGTTTTAAGGTCACCGATCTGATCCTGGCACAGCCATTGCGTTAGGTGGTCCAGCGGACCCCTTCAAGCGGGAAACCGCTGGGAGGCACGACACATGCGACTGGCATCACCACATCTGTTGATTCCGTTTTTGCTGACCAGTGCGGCCTGCCTGCAGGCGGAAAGTCTGTTCAAGGCCGAAACCTTGGCTGACGGAACGCTCTATTCCGATCAGGTCGCTCGGCGGGCTGGCGATCTGATCACTATCATGGTGAAAGAAACCACCTCAGTCAGCGAGAATCAAAAGTCAGAAACCAAACGCGAAAACACCGTCGACGCAGCAATTTCATTGGTGCCTGGCACGAATCAGGTGCCGGCCGCCGTCGGCACTGCATCGGCGGGGAAATTGCCAGCGTTGAAGGCGGCGTCATCCAAAGAGTTTAAAGGCGAGGGTAAATACGAGGCCGAAGGTGAAGTGAAGGCGGTGATCACCGGTCGGGTGATCGATGTCCTTGATAATGGAAACTTGCTGGTTGAGGGGCGCCGCTCGGTCAAGGTCGGAAATGATACCAAGACCATTTTGATCACCGGCATCATCCGCACCGCCGACATCCAAGCGAACAACACGGTGCTGTCAGAAAAGTTGCATAATTTCCAGGTTTCCATTGTTGGCGAAGGTCCGCTCAATCGTTCTTCGCGCGAAGGATTTCTCGGTGAGATCCTTGACATCCTGTGGCCCTTTTAAGGCAGACCTATGCGACACATCTTTTTTGATATGGATCTGATTATTTTGGTGCTAGCTGGCGCAGCGATGCGTCGCCAGCAGCAAGAACTCAGCGCCACCACCTCGCCGAAAAGTGGGCAACGCCGTCAGCGTACCCAGCGCACCGGTGACGATGAAAGTACGGTGCGCATGCTGACTCGGTTCAATAGTTTGGTTTTTGCGCTGGTTATCGTTGGGGCCGCGCAGCTCGCTGCGGTAGAAGCGCCAGTCAACGAAACTGCGGCGGTTGCCACCGTCACGGCACCGGATGCCAATGGCGTTCGCCTGAAAGATTTGTGCGATATCTACGGGGTTCGCGACAATCAATTACATGGAATTGGTGTGGTGGTTGGTCTGTCGGGTACTGGTGACAAAACGCCAGCGACGGTGCGCATGCTCCGTCAGTTACTCGCGACCAAGCATCTGAGTTTTTCAGAAAGCGATCTGCAATCGAAGAACGTGGCGATGGTGGCGGTGACCGCCGATCTGCCTGCGTTTGCTCGCAATGGATCACGTCTGTACACGCAGATATCGTGCGTCGGTGACGCCAGTTCGCTGAAGGGCGGCGTGTTGTTGCAAACCCCTTTGGTGGCAGCCGACGAACGCATTTATGCGGTGTGTCAAGGAACGGTAACGATCGGTGGCTTCGGTAATGCCGGGCCAAACATCGCGGCAAGCGGTATTGATCATAAAAATATTGAAACCGTGGGCACCTTGACCGCAGGGGCAATGGTTGAACGCGAAGTACCGGTGAGTTTATTGTACGGTGATCGCCTGCGCTTGGTGTTGAAAAATGCGGATTTCACCACCGCCAGTCGAGTGGCACGGGTGTTGGGGGAAAAATACGGCGCCGATCACGTCATCGCCGAAGATGCCACCATGATCACTCTCGGCTTTATGGAAAAACCCAGCGAAACGGTGTTGGTGGAAACCATCGCGCAGCTTCAGCAATTACGCGTGATGCCAGATATACGCGCTCGGGTGGTCATCAATGCTCGTACCGGCACGGTGGTCGCCGGCAGCCAAGTGCGCATCAGCGAAGTCGCTGTCAGCCATGGCGGATTGTCTCTGCGCGTCAGCCCAGTGGTCGAACGCCGTGCCGATCCGAATGACCGTAATAAAGTCATCGATACCGTGGCGTGGGTCGATCCACTCACGCGTCAACGCTCGCCGAATCCTCCACCGGGTATCACGCCAACGCCGCAACCGGGAACTTTTAGCGTGCTGTCCGGTGCAACCGTTGAGGACATCGCCAATGGCTTGAATGCACTTGGCGCACGTCCAAGAGATTTGGTCGCGATCTTCGAAGCGATTCAGCGCGCTGGCGCCCTGCATGCCGAACTGGTGGTGATGTAATGTCTGATCTTGCACTGACCCACAGTGGCGGCTTGCGAGCAGGTGGCAGCGATCAGGTCGCTCGCTTGCAGAAGGCCGCTGCGCAGTTCGAAGCGACCTTTTTGCAGCAGATACTCAAGCCATTGGATGAGCAGTCGATTGACGATGAGCCGATTCTTGGCGGCGATTCGGCCACCGTGCAATTCAAGGGTCTTTATCATCGCGGTTTGAGCGAACAATCGGCCGGAAGTCTTGGAATTGCCGACCTCGTCTTCAAAGAACTTTCCGCTCGCGCTGGTCTGGCGACCACGCCGAACGGTCATACGAAGGAGATCAAGCCATGACCCCAACCGATTTACAACCAGCCTTGCGTGATCATTTGACCATGGAATTAGCCTGCCATCGAAGCTTATTGGCGAATGCCGAACTCCAGCAACGGGAATTGATTGCCAATCACATGGAAACATTTGCTGAACTGGTGGTAAAAAGTGAACCCATGATTGTCGAACAAAGCCGCCTGCGTAAATCGCGCGAGCGAATATTGACAGGTTTTGCGACCATGCTGCAATGTACGACTAAACCACTGTCGATCAGCGAAGTGATTGCCTTGGCAGCGGAACCATTGAAGAGCGAACTGTCAGCCCGCCACGTGGTGCTCAAAGACACCCTGATGAAATTGCGCGTAGTCCACGAACGCAATCAAGCACTGGTTCGCCAAGGCCTGGGATTCGTGCGCGAATTGGTGGGAACCTTAACCGGCGAACCCGTTCACGGCGGCTACGATCGTCGCGGCCAAGAAGGCAATCGCCCAGGAAATGGCCGATTAGTGAATCTCGCCGGCTGAAGATTGCCGCGTACGGCGAAGGTTGAGCCAGACGCAGGTCAATGACCTGCGTCGTCATTTATTGCGGCATAACCGCGAGCGATAAGCGACCGCACCGCCATTGAATGAATAGGCACGGGGTGTGCGTTGTGCTTTCGGGAACACCCTGGAGGCGCTATGCCTGATGCGATGCTGATCGGTTTATCGGGACTTCAATCGCACCAACGGGCGATTGAGGTTATCAGTCATAATATCGCCAACGTGTCGACTCCGGGCTATACGCGGCAGCGGGCGGACTTGGCAGCGAATGCGCCTGAAAATATCGCCCTCGGTCAAATCGGTCGTGGAGTTACGGTCGAGGCAATCAAACGCGTTGCTAACGATTTGATCATTGAGCGGATCCGTCAATCGCAGAGCGAAACGACGCGTCTGAGTGCGTTAGATCAAACATTAACCGCAGCAGAACAGACCTTCAATGAGCCAGGTGAAACCGGGCTTTCGGCGACCATCAACAATCTGTTCTCAAGCTTTGAAGATCTTTCTAACAACCCAGAGTTGACCGCTTTGCGCAGTAGCGTGGTTGAGCAAATGGGGACGTTTACTTCGACCATGAATGGCCTGGGAGATCGTTTGCAAAACTTGCGCGATGATCTTCGTGGCAGTTTGGAATCTGAGGTTTCGGAGGTCAATAATCTGACGCAGCAGATTTCCGGGATTAATCAGCAGATTCGTGATTTGTCTTTGTCTGGAAATAATCCTAACGACTTGCTTGATCGACGTGATGCGTTGATCAATCAATTGTCTGAGCATCTGGATCTACGGGTGCGGCATAATCTTTCCGATGGTTCGGTTATGATCGACACCGGGGGAACGCTATTGGTCGGTCGCGATTACGCCGAGCAACTGTCGGTGGGTTCGCAGCCAGATGGTTCATTAACTTTGCTGGCGGCGAATAAGGTCGGAATCAGCGCCACTGGCGGCGGCATCGGTGCCGTGCTGGATCTTCATCAACGCATCATTCCTGGGTTGATCGATGATATCGATACCGTGAGCACGACGTTAGCGCTCGAAATGAACGCGCGGCAATCGACCGGTACGAATCATGCTTTTCGTGCCAGCGCGTTTACCTCAGAAAATGCCATCGAAGGGTCGCTCACCGCGACCAATCTTGACAGCACTCTGCAAATAAAGGGCGCATCAGGAACGCCAGGGTTGTCAGCGGCTTTTCTGCCAACGTTCACTGACGCGAATGGCAACGACATCGCCCGCAATCTGACTATCAACGTCTATGATTCGGTCAGCAAAACGGCAGAGAAATATACACTGCGATATGATCCCGCCACGGGCGGCGGCGTGCGCTCGCTCGATGATATCGTTTCGGCAATCAACACGGGCAGGTCAACACCCGCAGGCGGTTTCACTTTGTATCCATCCAATGCGGGTGGCATCAATAATGTCACGGCGCGCAAGGTGCCGATCGATGGTGGCTATCGTCTTGAGCTTTCGGCGGCAACCGGCAAGTCGATCGACTTCAGTGCAGCACTTGATCTGGCTCCAACCACAGGCGCTTGGACCAGTGGCGCGACGACGGTTTCTGGAACGGACTTGAGTTTAGCGAATCAACGCGTGGTTTTTACCGTGGTGGGCAACACCTTGCAGGCGAGCGTGCAGAGCGCGGTGAATGGTTCGTCACAGGCATACGGAGCCTCGTTAGCGTTGGGTGGTGGGGCTGGCGTGATTGGATCGTTGGCGCTGACGCTAACGCCGGTCGCTTCGAATTATCACAACGGCGAACAATTTTCGGTCGACTTCGACAGCACCGGAACTGCCGTTGGTGGCAGCAAAACCCAGGCGCAGGAATGGACGCAGGGCGATGCGACGGTGAAAATCACTGGTCGCTATACGGGCTCAATGAGCTTTGCCCCAGGGCAAGAGTGGTCGATGCGAGTCATTACCAGTGGCACGATCGGTTCCGCAACGAGTGCTCCGCTGGTGGAATTTTCATACTTCAGTGGTCCCGCAGATGCACCGGTTGCGCAAAGCATTCAGCGCGTTCTTGACGATAAACTTCAGGCGGGTTCACCCGTGCAGATTGCCGATGGCGTCTATGCCGTTTTTAGCTCTGGAACACTGAGCACGCCAGGGAATGAAGTGTCGTTCACCGTGGACGCAGAACCGGATCAAGCGCGACTGCTGCCTGCGCTCGGTATTAACACCATGTTTAGTGGCGACAGCGCTTCGACGCTGTCGGTCAGTGAAGAATTGCGCAAAGATCCGAATCGCTTGGGCATCGCTTCATCGCGTTCGGAAGGGGACAACTCCAACCTGCGAAATATGAGTGCCATTCGACAAGAACGAGTTTTTGATGGCGGCAGCCAGGCGATTGAGGATTTTTATCATACCTCCATCACTGGCCTGGGAGTTCGTGTCTCCGACACCAAGCGTCTGAAAGATAATCAACAAGCCCTGGGTACTGCGTTAGAGAATCAGCGCCAACAAACCAGCGGAGTGTCGTTGGATGAAGAAGTCGCTCACCTTATCTTAATGCAGCAAGCCTACACGGCTTCGGCGCGTATTATCACTACGGCACGCGAAAATATTACCACCTTGCTCGAACTGGTGCGCTGACTTTTTCAGCGTAGGAGAACCTCATGTCTGACCGCATTACGATTAACGCTATCAACAACACCGTCCTGGCAGACAATCAGCGAACGATTTCGCGGTTGGCGACGTATCAGGAACAACTGTCATCAGGTAAGCGCATCAATCAGGTCAGTGATGATCCGGGTGCGGCGCGTTCGGCGTTACGCTATCGCGCGGAGTCGATGCAGACCACGAAGTACCTCGACAATATTTCTAAAGGTGATTCTTTCATTACGGCCAGTGATGCTGCGATGGAACAAATGTCGCAGGTGCTCAATGATGCGAAATCATTGGCCGTACAAGGAGCCAACGGCACCCAGGATGCCGCCAGCCGTAAGGCGCTGGGGCAGAGCGTCGATTCTCTGCTGACGCGCTTGGTCGATCTTGCCAACACCGTTCATGACGGCCGCTATCTTTTTTCAGGCACGGCGACGTTTACCCAGCCTTTCGCTCGCAGCGCTGATGGCACGACGGTGAATTACGGAGGGAATCTTGACACTTTCGAAGTTCAGATTGGCCCAGGCTCACAGGTGAATGTGAATCAAGACGGCAACACGATGTTCAAACAAGAGGTCGATATTTTTGGATCTTTGGTTGAGTTGCGAGATGCGCTGCGGGCCAACGATGCGTCCAAAATTACGGGACTGATCCAGACCGTCGACGACGCGCATGCGCATATGAATGACCTTCACGGTGCCCTGGGCGGCACGGAGCAGCGTCTGGAGTTAGCTCGCAATCAGCTGGAATCGGCCAAAGTAAACCTCGATGGGTTGGTGAGCGCCGCTGAAGATGCGGATTTTCCGGAGGTCATCGCTCAAATGCAGCTGGCGCAGGTTGCCTTGGAGGCCGGCCTGAAAGCCGGAGCAAAGGTTCTACGCCCGTCCTTGCTCGATTTCCTCTGATCTGCAAGCGCTCATAGATCAAGGACGGCGGTGTCACCAATCAGCGGAAACCCACCGCTGGATTTCCTATGGTGCTTGGCGGACAAGCCTTGTATAAGTTCGAACAGCATGCGGCGAATAGCCATCATCAGCGACATTCACAGCAACATGCCCGCCCTCAACAATGTGTTGGCGGACATCGATCAACAGCGTGTGGATGCGATTTACTGCCTTGGCGACGTAGTCGGCTATGGTCCCGAACCCGTCGATGCGATGCGCACCATTCTTGATGTGTGCGAAGAAGGCAAAGTCATCGCCGGAAACCACGATCACGCGGCAATTCACGAACCAATCGGCTTTAACGCAGAGGCTCGCGCTGCGGCCTTGTGGACTAATCAAAAGATTCGCTCCAGCATGTTTTCATGGTTCGGCAAACGTAAACGCTACAAATGGCTGCGCGATCTGCCGACGAGTTTTTCGGAAGGCGATGTCCTCTACGTGCACGCCAGTCCGCGCAATCATCTCGAAGAATACATCCTTGAAGAGCACACCCTTGGTCGCACTTTTTTAGGCGAAGACCCCAAGCAACTGCTTGATGAAAACTTCGCGCTGGTTCAACACACCTGCTTTATTGGTCATACCCATCGCCCCGGCGTCGTGACCGGCAACGACATGGTGTGGCACGGTATCAAAGGCCTGGACTATCGCTGGACCATGGATCCACGCAAAACCATCATCAATGTCGGCAGTGTTGGTCAGCCGCGCGATGGTGATCCGCGTTCGTGTTACGTGATTTTTGACGGTGAATCGGTGGAATGGCGCCGAGTCGCCTACGACATTGAAAAGACCCGGAAGATGATTCTCGACATCCCGCAGCTTGGTCAGCATTTGGGCGACCGACTGCTAGTGGGCCGTTGATCGCTCATTCAGCTCAGCTGAGCACTGGCTGCGTCTTGATTGCGGCTGACCGCAACTTCGCCCAGGCCAACCCTTGCAAGTCTAACCGCAGCACTATCTTTCGCGCTCCCCGTTAGCGGCCTACTGTGCCAAGGATGATGTTATGCCCAAGATGAAGAGCCACAAAGCGTCGAAGCGCCGTTTTCGTATCACGCCAACTGGCAAGATCTTGCGCACGCAGTGCGGAGTTCGTCACTTGCTGACCAACCGCAGCCCAAAGCGTCGCCGCAACTTGTCAAAGAAAGCGACGACCACGACCCCAGGCTACACCCGCCGTGCGCGTTACGCTTTGCTCATGGGTCAACCTTAAGCAATCAACCTTCAACTGATTGAGCCCTGATTTATCAGATGTGGCGAGATCAGTTACCTCAGCGCTGGCGAAGCTTCGGCTTCGTCAGCGATTTCTGAATCAACCCAAGTAGGCGTAAAACGCCTCTCCGTCTGCCACATCGGCGCCGGGCTGTCATGAAAGGCATATTCCATGCGCGCAACTAATGGTGCATCCCGTCATCGCTCTAAACTGCGACTTCTCAAAAAAGCCAAAGGCTACTACAGCGGTCGTCGCAAGATGTACACCGTCGCTTGCGAAGCGGTCATGCGCGCAGAGCAGATGGGCTTCCGCAATCGTAAGGAAAAGAAGCGTGAGTTCCGCGCTTTGTGGATCCGCCGTATTAGCATTTCATGCCGTGGCATGGGCGAAGCGGGCATTCCGTACAGCCGTTTGATCGCCGGCTTACAGCTCGCTGATATTCGCCTCGATCGTAAGCAACTCAGCGAACTCGCTATTCACCAGCCAACGGCATTTGCCGATGTGGTGAAGCAAGCCAAGGCTGCTCTCATTGCTGCTGGCAAGCTGATATAATTTCGAACTGATTTTGTCTGCGCACAGCAGATAAAATAAAATATCAAAAGCACCTCATCCGTTTTCGGGTGGGGTGCTTTTTTTGTGATACTTTGAAATGTGGGAATGAAACAGCAGCGATTTTCTAGGTCGCGAGCAACGTCTTCAGCCGTCTTTGACATTCGCCGCTGGCGAAGGGCAGTGAAAACATGCGGGATCCCGCTGCGGCGTCGATGCGGCCTTGTCGCCCCAAACGCAGTGAGCGGATTGCACGCACCGCAGCAGGACTGTATTCGTTCATGTCGTTGGCCAGCGCCACGACTTCTTGCTCGTCATCGGCGATGCGATCAATGAGATGTTCGTGCAGCGCTTGCTTTGAATCTAGCATGGCGCCTTGTAGGAAAAGTTCGGAAGAAAATCGCTCACCGACTCGGCAGGCCATGCGCCGAAGTCCGCCCATGCACGGCACCAGAGCCCAGGCCAAGCCAGGGAGTCCGATGCGGACATCAGAACTTGCCGTCAGAATATCGCAGCCGAGTGCTAATTCGAGTCCGGCGCCCAGCGCGTATCCGGATAAGTGCGCGATGGTTACTCCGGGCCAAGCTTCGAGCGCCTCAATCACCTGATGGCCGAGCTGACTATAGGTCGCTGCTTGTTGAGCGGACAGGGAAGACAATTCGTTGATGTCTGCGCCAACCGAGAACAAGTGGGCGTCACCGCTGATGATCAGCGGAACGTTTTCATGGCGAGCTTCATCAAGCAGGTTGGCCAGTCCGCGGAGCGTCGCGACATCGATCGCATTATAGCGATCTGGTCGGCTCAGACACAGGCGCAGGTAGCGCGAGTGACGTTCGACGCGGATTCGACGGATGCTTACAGTAGCCATAAAAATGGGGCCTTACCCAAACCCCAGCATCCGTGCGATGGGTGGTGACGAGGGATCAATACCTCAAACAAGTACGCCCAGGACAAACGCTTTTCTAAGCTTGTACAACGGGTCATCGGCACTCAATCGAATCATTCAAACCTGCTAACCCTCAAATGGTCCGCTGGTTGCGCCTTGAGCTCTTGGCTCTACGGTCCCCGCCCACATGAGCTGGATCGATCGTTTCATCGGAATGTTCAGCCTTGATCTAGGAATCGATCTCGGCACCGCCAA